>CAIMVB010000384.1 GCA_903844785.1 uncultured Rhodospirillales bacterium
GCCATAGGCCATGGAAGATCCGGCGTGATTAAGCCCAGCGATGGAAGCCACACTCACCACCGCGCCACCAGCCGCGCGCAAGGCCGGCGCTGCCGCTTTGCTGCAGCGGAACACACCCAGCAGATTCACCTGCAAGACCGTGTCCCATAATTCTTCCGTCAGCCGGTCAAACTCATTTGGTGCGATGGTGGTCTTGGTGCCCGGTGTGCCGGCATTATTTACTAAATAATCCAGCCGGCCTAGGTCACGCACCGCCTGTTCAACCATGCGTTGGCAATCCACCGCATCGGCCACATTGCCGGGCGCCGCAATCACATCACGGCCCAGGGCGCGCAGGCGCGCTACTTCGGCGGCGCCGCGTTCATCACCCGCCAAATGATTGATCGCCACCTTACAGCCAAAGCCAGCGAGCATTTCCACGGTTGCCAGGCCAATGCCGGAAGCACCCCCCGTCACCAGCGCGGTTTTGCCTTTCAGATCATAGCTTGCGGTCATTGGTCACGCTCCATTCCTGCCAGGGTTCCAATTTCGCGCAACGCCTTGCGCAGCGCGAGTAAGCGGCGGTCCCGATCCTCGAACAAAGTCGCGGGATCCTTGCCGCCCCAATCGTAAAATCCAGCGCCAGACATGACGCCGGTTTTGCCTTCCGTAATCAGCTTATCCAGCGCTTCACTGCGCCCGCGCACCGGAGGGGGTTCATACATGCGGTTCTTCAACGCCAATTGCATCATGGGCAGGCCGGTAAAATCCGCCTTAGCCAGCACACCCAAAATAGGCAGCCGCAGCGCAATGCCATGGATGATGGAAGCATCAATTTCTGCCGCATCCGCCACCCCCTCATCCAGCAATTTCTGCACTTCAAGCCCAATCGCGGATTGAATGCGGTTCGCAATATAGCCGGGGGTGAATTTACGCATCACAATCGGCTTCTTGCCCATATCGGCACAAAGCTTGCGCACCATTTCCACCGCCGCCGGGTCCGTTTCGGGCCCGGCCACGATATCCACCAAATCCACCAGATAGGGCGGTGTATACCAATGCGCGATCAGTGTCTTTTTCTGCCGCGCCGCTGGCATTAGCGGAAAGATATCCAGATAGGACGTATTGGAAGCAATAATCGCATCGCGCGGTGCCAGCCTATCCAATTCCGCATAAAGCGCGCGCTTTACATCCGGGTTTTCCACTACCGCTTCCACAATCAGTTCCGCCCCATCCACGCATTCGGCCAGGCTTTCATGGCGCGTGATGGCTTGCGCCAAATGGGCGGAATTCCAACCCTCAGGCGCTTCACCCGCGGCAGCCAAGGTCGCCAAGGCTTTTTCCATGAGGCCCTGCGCACGGCGCAGCGTTTCCGGATTATTATCGGTCAGTCGCACCTGATGCCCGCCAAGGGCAAAAACTAGCGCCAGCGCATGGCCCATAGTGCCAGCGCCAAGAACGGCTACGCGTGTCATTTTCATGCTCCTTCCGGCGCCCAGGGGGCGGGCGCGCGTGCTTCAATATCCGTCACTACATCCACCACCACGGTCTCAGGCGATGCCATGGCTTCGCGCAGCGCGGGGCCAATATCTTCTGGCCGTTCCACACGAATGCCATTGAGCCCGAAGGACCGCGCAACTGCGGTGAAATCGGTCAGCCCAAAGCGTAGAATTTCTTCTGCCGCACCAGGGCGATTGCCCGCGCTGCGCTTGAAATTCGGCCAGCCCTGACCGAAGCCGGAATTATTGTTCACCACCAACGTCACCGCTATGCCGCGCCGCCGCGCCGTTTCCAATTCAGCCAAATGATAATAAAGCGCGCCATCGCCGGACCAGCACAAAACCTTCCTGTCCGGTGCCGCGCATTTCGCCCCAAGCGCCGCCGGGAAGGACCAGCCGAGCGACCCGGCCGCGCGCAAATAACTCTGCCCCGGTTCCAGATCCACCATGGTCGCGGTCCAAATACCGGAATAGCCCGTATCCGCCACCAAAATCCCATCAGCTGGTAACGCTGCGGTGATTTCCGCAGCGAGGCGTGCAGGGTCAATGGGCCTTGCTTCGCTTGCCATGCGCGGCGCCATCTCAGCACGCCAGGCGGCCATTTGCGCCTGCGCTGCTGCCAGATAGGCGCCATCACGCTTCGGCTTGCCAAGCGCGGCGGCCAAAGCGGCCAGCGCTGCGCGGGGATCACCCTGCACTGCCACTGCGGCCGGGTAGGAACGGTCAAACTCATGCGGGTCAGCATCAATCTGCACCACCGCAGCACCAGCAACCGGGGTACGCCAGTAATTCGTCAGCATATCGCCGGTATCAGCACCGACAAACAAAATCAGATCAGCATCATGCAGAATGCGATTGGCCGGCGGCGCGGCATAAGCGCCAGCCACGCCAATATGCAGCGGATGGCGTGTTGAAATCAGCCCGCGCGCGCCAAGCGCGGTGGCAATGGGTGCAGCAAGCGCTTCAGCGACTATCAGCAATTCGGACGCACAGCCCGAAAGCGCTGCGCCATCGCCCGCTACAATGGCAACCTTCGGCGCCGCCATCAGCGCACGCGCCGCGGCTTCTATCGCTGCCATATCTGGCCCTGGCCGATGCATCGGCATACGGAAGGCGGAAAGATCAGCGATGGGCGCGGCAAGCTTGCCGTTTTCAATCACCTCCGCCTGCAAGCCAAACAGATCAAGATGCACCGGGCGCGGTGGTAGCGCGACAGATGTAGCAAAGGCCTGACGCAGCACGCGCGGCAAATCCGCGGCATCCGCGACATCCGTCTGCATTTTCGTCACGGGTGAGAAAAGCGGCGCGTGATCCACTTCCTGATAGGCATTGCGGTGCTGATGCGCCGGCACTTTCCGCCCCGTCATGGCAATAATGGGTGCGCGCGACAGATAAGCATCCTGCAACCCGGCCGCGAGGTTTGCCGCACCCACGGATTGCGCCGCCACAATCCCCGGCCGGCCGGAGATTCGCGCATAACCATCGGCCATATAGACCGCGGCTTTTTCCGTATGCGCCAGCACGGGCGCCACCCCGGCATCACCAAGCGCGAGCAAGGTCCGCCGCAAGACGGCATCAACGAAAAACACATGCGTCTGGCCCGAAGCAGCGATGCTGCCGGCCAGCCATTGCGCCCCTGTCATCGTCTCAGTCATGGCGCTTCCCTTTCCTTGCTTTCTGGGTCTAGCCTGCCCTGTAGAGCCCGCAGGAACAAGCGGGCCGGAGGAAACACATGAAGAGATGGCTTGTCACGCTTGTCGCGCTGGCTTGGGGATGGGCGCTGCCCGCCACGGCCCAGATTTCCATGGTGGTGAATTTCTCCGCCGGCGGCCCTTCAGATATCGTCGCACGCCTCATGCAGAATGATATGGCGGCGGCACTGGGCCAGCCTGTGGTGGTGCGCAATGTCACAGGCGCCGGGGGGACGATTGGCACGGCGGAAGTGGCCCGCGCACGGCCCGATGGGCAGACCATTCTGCTTTCCCCCATCGGCCCCGTCGCCATCCAGCCGCATTTCCGCAGTAATCTGAGCTATAAGCTGGAAAACCTCGCCGCCATTTGTCAGGTTGCCGATAGCCCGGTGATTATGATGACACCGAAAAATTCTGGCCTGCGCCGTGTGGCGGATGTGATTGCGCGGGCGAAGGCGGAAAATGGCGGCATGCCCTTCGCCTCGACCGGGGCGGGCAGTATTCCGCATATTTCCATGGTGGCGTTGATGCGCGCGGCCAATATCCAAATGAACCACGTGCCCTTCCGCGGTTCCGGCGAAGTCATGCTGGCTTTCCAGCAAGGCCAATTGCAGCTTTTTACGGACCAAACGCTGCTGATCCGCCAATATGATCTGCACCCGATCGCCTTCCTGACCGCAGCACGCAATCCGGAATTCCCCGAAGTGCCCACCATGCGCGAAGAAGGCCATGACCTGGTCTATACGATCTGGAGTGGGCTTTACGCCCCCGCCGGCACGCCAGAACCCGTCATGGCGCGGCTGGAAGCCGCCTGCGAAAGGGCTGTGAAAACTGAAAGCTTTATTGAAGGCATGAAGCGTGTCGCCCAGCCCATCCTGTATCGTAACCGCGCGGATTTCGCCGCTTTCTCCCGCGCGGAGAGCGAAAAATTCCGTAGCCTGATTGAAGCCACGGGCCTGCGTTCGGCCGAATGAAGCTCAGCTTGCGGGCAGGGGGTCTGCACCATTGATGTGCAAGGCCTCCAGCACGCGGGAGACGCAATTATAACCTGCAACCGTTGCGGTAAGTTCCACGACTTGCCGCGGCGGGAGCAGGGCAGCGACCGCTTTGGCGATATCATCTGGTACATGCACGTGGCGGGTCATGGCGTCGCAATAAGCCAGAACGGCGCGCTCAGTCGCATCGAATAGGCTGCTGCTTTCCCAATCCGGCAGGGCGGCCATTTGCGCTTCTGTTGCCCCTTCCTGAATGGCGATGGGCGCATGGGCGTTCCATTCATATTGCGCGCCATTAATCGCGGCGATGCGACAAATCACCAATTCGCGCAGCTTGCCGGAAAGGGTGGAATGCCAGCGGATTGCATCGAAAAGGCTGATCCAGCCCATGGCGATGGGTGGCGCATGCAGCAGCATACGGTGCAAATGCCCAATCCTTTTGCGAGAGGCCTGGATGGTCGCCGCGGCTTCCTGGTGGTCTGGGTGGTTGATATCGGCATAGGGCAGGCGGGCCATGGTTTCCTCCTTATGCGGGGCGGGGCCCGCGGTTTCGGGGTTAGCTTGCCGCAGCTTCGGCCCGCCAGAAAGCCCGGCCCGGTTGCGCCCCGGGCGGCTTCGCGCTACCGCCCCCGCGTGCTGGCTCAACCCCCTCCTTTGCGGCTGGATGATTATGATTTCATCCTGCCTGAACACCTGATCGCCCAGGCGCCCATCCGCCCGCGCGATGCTGCGCGCATGCTGCTGGTGCGCCCGGATGGCTTGGAAGATCGCGGTGTGCGGGATTTGCCCGTGCTGCTTGGCCCTGGCGATGTCATGGTGGTGAATGATACGAGCGTCATCCCCGCGCGGCTTCATGCCAGGCGCGGCCAGGCGCGGGTTGAAATCATGCTGAACCGGCATGAAGAAGCTGGCATTTGGCACGCCTTGATCCGTAATGCGCGCCGCCTGAAGGCTGGGGATGAAATCGCGATCGAAGGTGCCGAAGACTGCACCGCCCGCGTGCTGGATAACCCCGAAGGCGGCGCCGCGCGGCTTGATTTCGGCCCGGATCAAGCGCGGTTGGCCGCAGCGCTGGAAAAGGCCGGCGAGGTCCCCCTGCCGCCCTATATCACCCGCCCTGACGGCCCAACGGCCGAGGATGCCAGCGATTATCAAACGATCTTCGCCCGCCGCCCCGGCGCTGTTGCGGCACCAACCGCGAGCCTGCATTTCACTGAAACCTTGCTGCAAGCGCTTGAGGCGCGTGGCGTGGCGCGTGTGACGGTAACGCTGCATGTCGGTGCCGGCACCTTCCTGCCGGTGCGTAGCGATGATGCGCGGGCACACAAATTGCACGAGGAATGGGGGGAAATCACACCGGAAGCGGCCGCGCGGCTGAATGCGGCGCGTGCCGCGGGGGGGCGTATCATTGCCATAGGCACGACCGCCTTGCGTCTGTTGGAAAGCGCGGTGCGGCCTGATGGTACCATCCAGCCCTTTCGCGGCCTTACGGATGTGTATCTGCTACCGGGGCATGAGTTCCACAGCGCCGATGCGTTGATGACAAATTTCCACCTGCCGCGCAGCACCTTGTTCATGCTGGTCTGCGCCTTTGCGGGGGATCAGCGCATGCGCAACGCCTATAACCACGCTGTCATGCAGGGCTATCGTTTCTATTCCTATGGCGATTCATCGCTCCTGTTTCGGGCGAAGGACGCAGCATGACGCTTTCCTGGCAGCATGAAGCGCAGGATGGCGCGGCGCGGGCGGGCGTTTTGCATACCGCTCATGGCACGGTGCCAACCCCGGTCTTCATGCCGGTTGGCACCGCAGGCACGGTGAAGGCCATGACCGCGGATGCGGTGCGCGCCACCGGTGCGCGCATGGTGCTGGGCAATACCTATCACCTGATGTTGCGTCCGGGGGCGGAACGCATTGCGCGGCTTGGCGGCCTGCATCGCTTCATGGATTGGCACGGACCGATTCTGACAGATTCAGGTGGGTTTCAGGTGATGTCTCTGTCTGGTTTGCGGAAGATGGATGCGGATGGCGTCACCTTCCAAAGCCATGTGGATGGATCCCGCCATCGCCTGACGCCCGAACGCAGCGTGGAAATCCAGCATCTGCTCGGCGCTGATGTGACCATGTGTTTTGACGAATGCACGCCCTTTCCCGCGACGCATGAACAGGCCGCGACATCCATGCGGCTTTCCATGCGCTGGGCGGCGCGCAGCCGTGAAGCCTTCGTGCATCGGCCCGGCCACGGCCTGTTCGGCATCGTGCAGGGCAGTGTTTTCTCTGATCTGCGCGCGGAAAGTGTCGCGGCACTCACGGGCATTGGCTTTGAAGGCTATGCGGTGGGCGGGCTTGCCGTGGGTGAAGGCCAGGAAGCCATGTTCACCACGCTCGAATGCACCACGCCGCTGCTGCCTGCCGATAAGCCGCGTTATCTGATGGGGGTTGGCACACCATCAGATCTGATCGGTGCCGTACGCCGTGGCATTGATATGTTTGATTGCGTCATGCCGACCCGTTCCGGGCGCACCGGCCGCGCTTACACAAGGGGCGGGGTGATCAATATCCGCAATGCGCGCCATGCCGAGGATAATCGCCCGCTGGACCCTGGCTGTGCCTGCCCCGCTTGTAGATGCCATTCGCGCGCCTATCTGCACCATCTGTTCAAAGCCAATGAAATGCTGGGGCCCATGCTGCTGACGTGGCACAATATTCAATACTACCAGGATCTGATGGCGGAACTGCGCGCCGGTATCCTGGCGGGTGATCTCGCCGGTGCCGCCGCGCGCATCGAAGCCGGCTGGCAGGCAGAAAAGGAGAATGCGGCATGAGCGATCTTTCCCATCTGACCCAACTCGGCCAGGCCGCCCAACAACCGCAAAGCCCGGAACAGGCGGTGCTGGAACGCGTGGGCAATCCGCATCCCGCGCTGCGCTATTGCATCCGCTTTACCGCACCGGAATTCACCTCACTCTGCCCGCTCACGGGGCAGCCGGATTTCGCGCATCTGGTGATTGATTACGTGCCGGATGCCTGGATTGTGGAAAGCAAATCGCTCAAGCTTTATTTGGCGTCTTTCCGCAATCACGGCGCTTTCCATGAAGCCTGTACGCTAGATATCGCGCAACGCCTGATGGGGCTGCTTTCCCCGCATTGGCTGCGCATCGGTGGCTATTGGTATCCGCGCGGCGGCATTCCCATCGATGTCTTCTGGCAAAGCGGTGCGCCGCCTGAAGCGGTGTGGATTCCGGCGCAGGAAGTGCAGCCCTATCGTGGACGCGGCTGACGCTATCAGGGCAGAGGCCACGCGCCTCGGCTTCGATGCCATTGGCTTCGCGCCCGCGCGCCTTGGGCCGGAGATACGAGAACGGCTTCAGGCATTTTTGGCGGATGGCATGCATGGCGGCATGGGCTGGATGGAAGCCCGTGCGGATCAACGCGCCGATCCCTGCGCGCTTTGGCCGGAAGCGCGCAGCGTAATTGCGCTTGGCCTTTCCTACGCGCCCGAAACCGATCCGCTGGAAAGCCTGGCATGGCGGGACCGCGCCACCATCAGTGTTTATGCGCGCAACCGCGATTACCATGATGTGGTCAAGAAACGCCTGAAGGCTTTGGCGCGCTGGATCGTGGCGCAATATGCGGATGCGGGTGTCAAGGTTTTTGTTGATACCGCGCCGGTGATGGAAAAGCCGCTCGCGCAGCAAGCGGGCTTGGGCTGGCAGGGCAAGCATACCAATCTTGTCTCCCGCAGCCATGGTTCCTGGCTATTCCTGGGTGAGATTTACACCACTTTGGATCTGCGCCCAGACGCGAGTGAGGTTGATCATTGCGGCACTTGCACGCGCTGCCTGGATATCTGCCCAACGCGCGCCTTTCCCGCGCCTTATCGCTTGGATGCGCGGCGCTGCATTTCCTACCTGACGATCGAACATCACGGCCCGATCCCTGAGGAATTTCGCAAGCCTATGGGCAATCGCATCTATGGCTGCGATGATTGCCTTGCGGTCTGCCCCTGGAATAAATTCGCGGGCGTGCATCAGGAACCCGCCTTTGCGCCGCGCGCCGAACTCACCGCGCCAAGGCTTGCCGCATTGGCGGCGTTGGATGATGCAGCTTTCCGCGCATTATTTTCCGGCAGCCCCATCAAGCGCATCGGGCGCAATCGCTTCATCCGCAATGTGCTGATTGCGATCGGCAATTCCGCCACACCCAGCCTAAGGGAAAGCGCGCAAACGCTTTGTGCGGATACTGACCCCGTGGTGGCGGAAGCCGCAGCTTGGGCCGTAGCGCAATTGGGTCAAACCGCATGACGCAAGAAAAAGCCCTGGTCCTTTTCAGCGGCGGGCAGGATTCCGC
>CAIMVB010000385.1 GCA_903844785.1 uncultured Rhodospirillales bacterium
CACTCCCTGATGTTGTGTTGAAACGAAACTAGATCCTCTGCCCGCTCGCCTTGTCGAAAATATGCACAAGGTTGAGGTCAGGAGAAACCGAAAGCATTTCGCCATGGCCTGCCGAAATACGTTCACGGAAGGCGCCCATCAAAGCGATATCACCAACCCTGAGCTGGACCTGGGTCTCCGATCCGGTGGGTTCCACCACCTGAATGCGCGCCCGGATCCCATTAGGGTCAAGGCGCAAATGCTCAGGCCGGATGCCATAAACCACTTCGGCCCCTTCCCGCCCCGCATGGGCAGGCGGCAAGGGCCAGCGTGAGCCACCGCCATCAATGAAAGCGCCATCCTTGATGCGCCCGGCGAGCATATTCATCGCGGGCGAACCAATGAAGCCCGCGACGAAAAGATTGGCCGGGCGATCATAAAGTTCCAGTGGCGCCCCAGCCTGTTCAATCCGTCCGTGATTCATCACCACAATCTTATCCGCCATGGTCATGGCTTCGATCTGGTCATGTGTCACGTAAACCGTTGTGACCTTAAGACGCTGATGCAAATCCTTGATTTCGGAGCGCATCTGCACGCGCAGCTTGGCATCCAGATTGGATAGCGGTTCATCAAACAGGAACACCTGTGGGTTACGCACAATGGCGCGCCCCATGGCAACGCGCTGACGCTGGCCGCCGGAAAGCTGGCGCGGGAAGCGGAGCAGCAATTGTTCAAGCCCCAGAATGCGCGCGGCCTTCTGCACTTCCTGGTCCATCACTTCCTTGGGCGCACCCGCAAGCTTCATGGAAAAGGCCATGTTCTGATACACGGTCATATGCGGATAAAGCGCGTAGTTCTGGAACACCATCGCAATATCGCGATCCTTGGGCGGCACCTTATTCACCACCCTCCCGCTGATTGCGATTTCGCCGCCGGTGATATTCTCAAGCCCCGCCAGCATCCGCAGCAGAGTGGATTTGCCGCAGCCGGAAGGCCCGACCAGCACAACAAACTGGCCGTCTTCAATATCCACGCTGACGCCATGCAGGATTTGCGTGCTGCCAAAGGCCTTGCGCACTTCCCTTATTTCAACATTCGCCATACCCAATTCCTTCCCGGCCTGCGGTAATCCGCTTTTACTGGCGCGAAACTTCCGTTTCCTTGGACGTAATGAATTCCAGCAGCGCCGGCGTGCCATTCTTCGTCTGTTCAATGCCGCGCTTGATGGCCGGGATGATATCCGCGACCTGTTCCACCCTTTCGCCATAACCACCAAAGGCGCGCGCCATCGCGGCATAATCGCCGGAAATATCGGTTGACCGATACTTCTTCGTGCTGATCGGCATCACCTTCAATTCAATAGCCATCGAGAAATTATTGAGCAGGATTGAAAGAATGGGGATGCGTTCACGCACCGCGGTTTCGAAGTCCATGCCCGTGAAGCCAATTGCGGCATCGCCCCAGACATTGATGCAAAGCTTATCCGGCGCGGCAAGCTTGGCACCCATGGCGAGCCCAAGCCCATAGCCCAACTGCGTCGTTTTGCCCCAGCCGAGATACGTCAACGGCTTGCGGCTGACCCAGAAGGGCGAGAGCTGATCGCGCGGGCTGCCGGCATCATGGGTGATGATGGTATTGTCCACATCCACCGTCCGCCACAAATCGCGCAGCACGCGATAAGGGTTGAGCGGCGAGGCATCGCTATCCGTCTTATGCGCCCAGGCGGCCAACCATTCCTTGTCCAGCTTGGCGATTTCCTTGGCCACCGCAGCGGAACTGCGCGGCTTCTTGATGCGCGTTGCCAAATCCGCAATCAGCCCATCCATGGTCAGGCCCGCATCACCGACCAGGCCGATATCAATCGGTAGATCCTTGCCAAGGTGGTCAGGATCGAGCGTCGCATGAATGATCTTCTTGCCGCTTGGCATTTTCACGCCGAAATTGGTTTCGGTGAAGGAGCAACCAATGCCCAGGATCACATCGGCACTATCCAGGAAATGCCTGACACCGCGCCGCATCGCGAGGCCCCCGGAACCCAGCGCCAGCGGATGATCTTCCGGGAAGGCGGATTTGCCGCCAAGGCTGGTGGTCACGGGTGCCGCCAGCATCTCAGCCAAAGCCTGCAATTGCGGCCAGGCACGCGCCCAATGCACGCCAGTGCCGGCATAAATCACCGGGCGCTTCGCCTTCGCCAACATCGCGGCGGCGCGTTCCAGATCAACCGGATCAGGGCCATAGCGCGTGGCCGCAACCGGGTGATAGGCCAGCGGTTCCGGCACTTCCTCATTCCACATATCGGTCGGGATTTCGACCAGCACGGGCCCGCCGCGGCCATTGCGCAGCCGGGCAAAGGCGCGGCGCAGAATATTCGGCACCTCAGCCGCGCTCATGATCGGCTCGGCGGACTTCGTGATGCCGCGCATTTGCACGGAAGAATTGAAATTCGGGTCAATATGCGCAATGCGGCGCGGATAGCCCATGGGCAGCACCAGCACCGGCACGCTTTCGCCGTAGCATTGCGCGACACCACCATAGGCGTTTTCAGCGCCTGGCCCATGCTGCATGCAGAAGGCGCCGATGGTGCGCCCGGATGTCACACGGGAAATGGCATCGGCCATGTGCAGGCCGATTCTCTCCTGCCGGACCATGATGGGGCGGATATCCGCATCCGCTGCATATTCGATCAGATGATTGACCGGATAGCCGGTGAGGATCTGAATCCCCTCACGCTTCATGATTTCCGCAATGGCCGCGCCGAGTTTCATACCGGACTTCCTCTACCCTGGCGCCTGGCGCCGTTTCATCCCTTGGCACGCTGACGGTGCCCTGGAAACAAGCCTAGGCATTCTTGGCCCCGGGATGCAACAAGTCTCGGCCACGCAACCTTGCTTCCTGGCGCCTGGCCCGGCAGGCTGGGGTCCAAGCGCCCCACGGGCAGCGAAGGAGACCCCATGCCCATCCCCGCCTTGTTTCAGGGCAGAATCGCCCTGCCCGTGATTGCCGCCCCCATGTTCCTGGTCTCCGGCCCCGATCTGGTGGTGGAAACCTGCAAGGCCGGCGTGGTGGGCAGTTTCCCCGCGCTCAATCAG
>CAIMVB010000386.1 GCA_903844785.1 uncultured Rhodospirillales bacterium
CGCCTCGGGCGCGATTGACCTGACCAATGTCTGGACCAGCGTGATTGAATTCAACCTGTTCCTGCCGCGCCGCCTGGTGCTGGCGCTTGGTGGCTTTGATGAGAAGCTCGGCCCCGGCACGCGCTGGGGCTCCGCCGAGGGCAATGATCTGGTCTGCCGCGCCATGGCAAGCGGCGCCGTCGCGCAATATGATGCAGGCTTGCGCATCATTCACCCCGATAAGCGCCTCACGGAAGTGGCGGTGTCTCGTGCCGCGAGTTACGGGCGCGGGCTTGGCTTCGTGCTGCGTCGGCATGGTGTGCCGCTTTCCGTCTGGTTCGCCTTTCTGGTGCGGCCACTCGGCGGTGCGCTGATCAGCCTGTTGCGGCTGCGCTTTCATAACGCTGCCTATTACGCCATGAGCTTTTGGGGCCGGCTGATTGGTGGACTTGCAAGCGAAGTCCGCCAATCCCCCCTGCCCGCCCCGCTTGAAGGTGCCGGGTGATGCACATCACCATCGGCATCGCCACACGCGGGCGCGCGGCCATTCTGGCGGGAGTCCTCCGCGATCTTGCGCGGCAATCCCGCCCGGCGGATCGCATTCTGGTCTGCCATGTCTCCGCTGATGATGTGGCGGGCTGTGAGGCGATTGCCGGCGTGGAATTTATGACTGCGCCCGCAGGCTTGCCGCACCAACGCAACCGTATTTTGGATGCAGCGGCGGGCAGCGATGTGGTGCTGTTCCTGGATGATGATTTCCTCTGCAACAGCGCCTTTATTGCCGTGCTGGAAAGCAGCTTCCAAAACCACCCGGATATGGTGGTTGCGACCGGCACGGTGATTGCCGATGGCGCCAATGCGCCGGGTTATGATTTGGCCGAAGGGGCTGCGCTACTCGCCGCCGATCCCGGCGCAGCGGCCCCGCTTCAGGTGACGGAAGCCTTCAACGGCTATGGCTGCAACATGGCCTTTCGCATGGCACCTGTGCGCGCCCACAATATCCGCGTGGATGAGCGCCTGCCGCTTTACGCCTGGTATGAGGATATTGATGTCACGCGCCGGCTTGGCGCCTATGGCAAAATCCTGCGCCTTGCCGGGGCGCGCGGCGTGCATCTTGGGTCGAAATCGGGCCGCGTGCCCGGGCTTAGGCTTGGCTATTCGCAGGTGGTGAACCCGATTTATCTTGCGCTCAAAGGGTCATTTCCCTGGAGCCACGCTATCCCAAGCGCGGCGCGCCATTGCCTCAAGAATCTGCTGCGCGCGCCCTTCCCGGAACCCTGGGCGGATCGCTGGGGCCGGTTTCGCGGCAATATGATCGGGCTTTGGGATGTGTTGCGTGGGCGCATCACGCCGGAACGCATTCTGGAATTGTAGGGCACGCGCGCCGCGCATTTAACCCCTTTCCCTCCCGGCCAAGCCATAGGAACATCCCCTGATCAATATCAGGAGGAAGCTCAGCCATGAGCCTTGAACCAGGCCGCGCCCGGCCGGAACCCACACCCGAAACCCGCCACTTCTGGGAGGGGCTGCGCCAAGGCAAGCTGTTGCTCCAGCGCTGCGGCGATACCGGCAAGCCCTATTTCCCGCCGCGCCCCTTCAGCCCCTATACCGGCACGCGCAATGTCGAGGTTTTTGAAGCATCAGGCCGCGGCACGCTGCATTCCTATGTGATCCATCATCGCCCGGTGCCTGGCTTCAAGCCTCCTTACGCGATTGCAGTGGTTGAACTGGAAGAAGGCCCGCGCATGATGACGAATATCGTTGAATGCCCACAAACGCCGGAAGCGCTGGTGCTTGATATGAAGCTGGAATTGGCGCCGACCAAGATGGATGATGACATCACACTGCCCCTTTTCCGCCCCGCGAAGGAGGGCTGAGCCATGATTCGTCCCGGTGAAATTGCCATTGTCGGCGCCGCTGAAAGCACACGCATCGGCGCCGTGCCCGATATGGCGCAAATCATGCTGCATGCCGATGCGGCGCTGAATGCCATGGCCGATGCGGGATTGAAGCCCGCGGATATTGATGGCGTGGCCTGTGTTGGCCCGATGATGCCGCAGCAAATCGCGCATTACCTTGGCATAACGCCGAAATGGGTGGATGGCACAGGCGTTGGCGGCTGTTCCTTCATGCTGCATGTGCGCCATGCGGCCGCCGCCATTCATGCCGGCTATTGCAAGACCGTGCTGATCACGCATGGGGAAAGCGGCAAGTCACGCGTGAATGGCACGCCGCGCCCGGCGGAACCGCAAAGCCTGAATGGCCAATTCGAAGCGCCCTTTGGTCCCATGGGTCCGCCGACACTCTTCCCCATTCCCGTGCTGCGCTACATGAAAACCTATGGCGTCACGCATGAACAAATGGCGCAGGTTGCCGTGGTGCAGCGCGAATGGGCGGCGAAGAACCCGCGTGCGGCCTTCAAGGATCCGATCACGATTGATGATGTGCTGAACAGCAAAATGATCGCCTATCCCTTCCGGCTGCTGCAATGCTGCCTGGTGACGGATGGCGGCGGCGCGCTGATCCTCACCTCCTCCGAC
>CAIMVB010000387.1 GCA_903844785.1 uncultured Rhodospirillales bacterium
GCGGCAGGCGAAAGGCCATGCCAGAAGCCAGGCCATATTCCTCGGCGGCGATGAAGGCGGCACCTTCACGCGCGGCGGCCCGCGCTACATCAGCCGCCAGCCCATCCCAACCACCAAGCCGGGCGAGTGTTGGGTCCTGCCGACGCGGCAGGGGCAAGGGCGCGGCGGTGGCTTGCAGATAGGCCGCGCCCGCCATGGCAAAACCCAGCACCAAGGCAGGGATGCGAAGCCGCAGCCAGCCCGCAGGCAGCAGCGCGGCGGCGGCAATGGCGGCACTGGGATAGAGGATCGCCGGCCAATTCCCCTGCACCCGGCTGCCCAAAGCCTGCCAGAGGAATATCGCCGCCCCTGGCAGAATCAGCGCCAGCAGCAGCGCCGCGCCGGCATCGCGCCCGCGCAAAACCAGCCGCGCCGCCATGAGGCCACCCACCACACACAGCAAGAATACCAGCGGCGTCACCAAAGCCACCTGCCCGCCCAGCAATTCGCCAAGCCAGCGCAGGCTTTGCCCGGCGCCGCCCGAAGCGGTGCGCCCGCCCTGCTTGGCAAAGGACGCCCATTCATGCGCCGCATTCCAGAACAACACGGGGGAAAACAGCGCCAGCGCCAAAGCACCGCCCGCCCAAAGCTGCCAGCGCAGCAGAAAGCGCCGCGCTTCGGGCAGCAAAAACAGCCAAATCACCAGGCCAAGCCCCAGCAGCGCCGCCGTATATTTGGACAGCAGCGCGCCCCCCGCGACAGCGCCCGCCACAAGCCACCAGCGCGCATCACCGCTGCGATGCGCCCGCGCCACGGCCCAAAGTGTCGCCACCCAGAAGAACAGCAGGGGCGTATCGGGCGTCATGGTCCCGGCGCCAAGGGCGGCTAACAGCGTGGCATTCATCAGAGCCGCCGCCCAAGGGCCAGCGCCGCGCCCGGGGAAAAGATCCTCTGCGGTGCGCGCCAGCATCAGGGAACCGATGAAGAGCGATACCGGCCCCAAAAGCCGCACGCCCAAGGCGCTTTCACCGGCCATGGCGGTACCCAGCCAGATGAAGATCGCGACCATTGGCGGATGGTCCAAATAGCCGGGCTGCATATCGCGCGACCAGACCCAGTAATAAGCCTCATCTGGGGAGAGCGGCAGGATCGCCGCCAGCACCAGGCGCAATGCTGTCAGCGCAAGCAGCGCTACCAGCCAGGGGTTCACTTCGCGCGCCAGACCAGCGTGGCGGAGACAGCGTAATTCCAAACAACCGTCAGCGCCGCCCCCGCCGCGCCGGCCAGGCCCCAGGCCAGCACGCCATCGCGCAGCAGCAGATTGGCAATGCCGATATTGGCCACCGCCCCCAGCCCACAGACCAGATAAAACACCACAAGGCCGCGCAGCAGGGCGGGGCCACGCAGCCGGCGATCCCGATAGGTGATGCGATTATTCAGCAGAAAATTCGCTGTCATGGCGACAAGTGTGGCCGCCCATTGCGCGGCATTGAAGCCAACCCCGCCCAGCCCATGCAGCAGGCCAAGCACCACCAGATGCACCAGCACACCAATCGCGCCGACCGCTGCGAAAGACAGGAAGCGCAAAGGCAAAACACCGCCCAAAGCCTTATCCGCCAACAGCCCAGCGAATTCCAACAGCACCGCCGCATCAAGCTTGCTTTCGCCAGCCACCCGCGCGCGGAAGGAATAAGGAATTTCCAGGCTGCGCAAAGGCCGCTTCGCGGAGAGCAAAATATCCAGCAAAATCTTGAAGCCCGTGCCGGTCAAGCGCGGCGCCACTTCCTCAAACAGGGCGCGCGGCAGGGCAAAAAAGCCGCTCATCGGGTCGCTCACGCGCACGGGCAGCGCAGCATTGGCGAGCGCCGCGCCAGTGTCGGAGATCATTTGCCGCGCGGCCGAAAACCCGGCTTGCTTGTCACCGCCTTCAATATTGCGGCTGCCAATCACGATATCCGCCTGGCCCGCTTCAAGCGCTGCCAACATGTGCGGCAGCAGCGTTTCATCATGCTGCAAATCGCCATCAATCACCGCCAGATAAGGTGCTGAGGTCGCGAGCATCCCTTCAATACAGGCGGAAGCCAGGCCGCGCCGCCCAATGCGCCTCAGGCAGCGGATGCGGCTATCCTCTGCGGCAATGGCACGCACAGCAGCGGTGGTGCCATCGGGGCTGTCATCATCAACGAAAATCGCTTCCCACGGTACGCCCGCCAGGGTCGCTTCCAGCCGCGCCACCATGGGCGCGACATTCGCCGCTTCATTAAAGCAGGGGATAACCACGCAAAGGCGCGGCGACACGGCCGCGGCCACTATTGGTCTTGCCAGGAAAGACCCGCTGTGCGGGTAGCCAATTCCATCTCCGGCTTGCCGAAGAGATAGCCTTGGCCATAGCGCACGCCGAGTTCCTTCATCAGCGTCGCTTCCGCTTCAGTTTCAATACGTTCAGCCACCACCTGGGCGCCGACAGTTCGGGCAAGGTCTACCATGGCGCTGATAAAGCCGCGATCACGCTCACTCTGCAAGGCATTGGCGACATAAATGCCATCAACCTTCACATAATCCACCTTGAAGGCCCGCAAGTAACGGAAAGCCGCCGCGCCGGCCCCGAAGTCATCCAGGCAGACCGGGATTTGATGCTCCCGCAGCAATTCAATCATGCGAATTGCTTCATCTTCGTTTTCTATTTCAGCGGTTTCGGTAATTTCTATGACCAGGCGTTCCGCCATGCCGGGCGTAGTTTCCAGCATCATCCTCATGTCTTCGCGGAATTTTGGGCTTTGCAGGGAAAGCCCGGAAAGATTGCAGGCAACCCTGGTGCCCCCGGCACGCGCGGCCGCCACACAAACGGCTCTCACCACGGCCCAATCCAATTCCTCGGTCAGGCCCATGGCCTCAGCCAAGGCGACGAATTCACTCGGCGGGGACATCTCCCTTTCATTGGCGGAGACAGGGCGAAACAGTGCCTCATAATGATGCGTGGTTCGACTCGAAAGGTTGACGATAGGCTGAAACGCCATGCGGAAGCGGCCTTCAGCGATGCTTCGTCTCACCATGGTGGCGCGTTCTGAAGCGCTATCCAAAAAGCCCGCCAGCCCACCCTGAAAGCCGGCTTTTTGCAGGGCATCATTCCCGCCTCGGGCGAAGGCAGCCAGCGCAAAGCGCAAGGCACGCGTCGCCTGCAGGGGGGTGAGCCCCTCAGACTCCAGGCCCAAGGTCATGGATCCAACGGCCACATCCCCGACACCACGATCCTGCAGGATTCCAGCCAATGTTTTCGTCAAAGCCTTCAGGTCAAGCGGCGCCTGGCCGGGCAGCACACCATAGCGGCCGGCAGCCAATTCGGTGGCGACCGCACCTTCACCCATTTCCTGGTTAAGTTTTTCCTGAATGACCTCCCTCACCTCCCGCGGCGGCGTGAAATTGCCGCGTGGCCCGGTCAATTCAAGAAAACCAATGGGCCCACCCGGCACCCCGGTGCGAAGGATTTCTTCAGCAAGGCCGGTCAGCCCCGGTCCACTTGGCTGCGGGCCGCTTGGCAATTCACGCGGCAATGGGGCGAAGGTGAGTACGAGTTTATCGCCGTTACCCTCTAGCCTCAGCCCGGCAACGCTGAAGGATGTATTGCGCGGATCAGCAAGCCTTAGGACCGTCGGCTTCAACCGACCAACTTCCGCCATAAGCCCAATCGCAGAGGCAAAGGCCGGGCGATCTGCGGCGGCAATCAGGGAAATGACCGGACGGCCCAAAAATTCAGGCGCGTCATGCCCAAAGCGCGTCCGGAACGTGCCTTCTGCAAAAATGATACGGCCCTGAAGATCAGTTTCCACCAATAATTCAGCCGCGGCGAAGGCAAAGATCAGAAACCGGTCCATGCTTCGGCGCGGCGCCGCATTATTCATTTGGAGTAAGGCGCCTGGCATCATCCCATCCGGTATGAAGAATCCTAATCGCCCAGTTTTTACTAACGAAAGATTAATTTTTTACAGATTAGCGAGGTCGCCTGGCATTTTAATGGGCGTGTTGCCAGGGCTCCTCGCCCTGGCTGCACCACCTGGTTATGCGGGAAAGCGTGACGTCACTTCACCGGAGAGAATGAGGTCGGCTTCATTTCCATCACCGTCTGCTGCTTAAGCGCACCAAGCGGCGCAATCGCCTTGCCGAATTCCGCCCAGCCCGGATCGCTCATCATCGCCGTGCGGCGGCGGTCACGATCGCCCAGGCTCTCATAGGCCCACATGAAGACCACCTGGTTGATCGGCCCGATTTCAGTCACCGCAAAAAGCAGCAATTGACCAAGCATGCGCTTTTGCACCGGCAGGCCGTATTTTTCATAAGCCTCAAGCCAGCCGGCCATCTTGCCCGGGTGGAAATCATAGGTGCGGTGATCCACGAACATGCCCGTGCCGCCGATCTCCCGCTTGAATTGGAAGCCCTTGGCTTGGGTGATGGGCGAAAAAGGCACAGTTTTCAGGAACTTGACTTCCTGCTGGGCAAGCGCACCGGCTTCGGCAGAACGCTTGCGGAAGGCCTGCCAATCGGGGTCAGCCTCACGCGCGGCCAGGCAGGCTTCGCGGGTGTCAATATCATCCCAGCCGCGGAAGAAGACGACTCGGTTAATGGTGCCGACTTCCACCTGAAAGAAGCCGAGCGATGGCCCCATATGACGGCCCGAAGCCGGGCCACCGAGGTTTTGATAGGCATCCATCCAAAGCGGCATCTTGCCTGGATGGAAGGTATATTGGCGCTGTTCGACATACATTGGGCTATCTCCCCCATTGGTTGGTGGCCAAGCTTCCGACGAGACCGCCCGGCGCGCAACCCGCCTCTGCCCCTCACAATTTTGCTGCACTGCAAAAAATCGCTTGAAACGCGCCTGCGGCAGGCGCAGGAAGGTATCCGATCAAGGAGCCTGCGCCATGACATCTTCGCGCCCCATCCCGCCCGGCCGGGAATTGCTGAACAAGGGCAATGAAACGGCCCAGCGCGTGATCGACCAATCCCGCGTCATGTCCGATGTGGTGGGCCGTCACGCCAAGGCCCTGCCGGCGGCGCTGAACCCCTCGGCCCCGCTGCAAAGCCTGGCCAAGGCTGGCCAAGGGATGATGCGCGCCCCGCAGAATTTGGCGATGGATGCGGCTTCCTACATGCTGGATGCGGCGCAGCGCAGCTTCCTGTTCTGGGATACGATGCGCGAAGCGGGCAATAACTTCGTGTCCCACGAACAGGCCGGCTGCCCGCCTGTGCTGATTTTTGACTTTGAGACCGTGGTGGATGGCCGCAAGCTGAAGCGGCCGGTGAATTACGCGCTGGTGCGCATCACGCCCCCCGATGACATGCCCCCCAGCAATGATGCGCTGCGGCCCTTTTTGATCATTGACCCGCGCGCCGGCCATGGTTCAGGCATTGGCGGCTTCAAATCAGACAGCCAGGTGGGTGTCACGCTGCGCCGCGGGCACCCCGTTTATTTCGTGATCTTCTTCCGCGACCCGGAACCCGGCCAGACCATTCTGGATATCACCGCGGCCGAGACTGTGTTCCTGAAGCATGTGACGGATGCCCACCCCAAAGCGCCGAAACCGGTTGTGATCGGCAATTGCCAGGGCGGCTGGGCGGTGATGATGCTGGGCGCTGCTTTGCCCAATCAGCTTGGCGCTTTGGTGCTGAATGGCGCCCCGCTTTCCTATTGGGCGGGCGAAAAGGGCAAGAACCCCATGCGCTATCTGGGCGGGCTGGCCGGCGGTGGCTGGCCGGCGACGCTGATGGCCGATATGGGCAATGGCCGCTTTGATGGCGCCAATCTGGTCGCGAATTTTGAGGCCCTGTCGCCAGCCAATACCTGGTTCCGCAAATATTTCGACCTTTACGCCAATGTGGATCAGGAATCTGAACGCTTCCTGGAATTTGAACGCTGGTGGGGCGGCTATTTCCTGATGAACCGCGATGAAATTCGCTGGATCGTGGAAAACCTTTTTATCGGCAACCGCTTTTCGGCCGGGCAGATTTCCGCAGGTGATGGCCAAAGCTTCAACATGCGTGAAGTGAAGGCGCCAATCATCGTCTTTGCTTCTGCCGGCGACAATATCACCCCGCCTGGCCAGGCTTTGCGCTGGATTGCCGATGTCTATCGTGATGAGCGCGAAATAAAATCACTCGGCCAAACCATTGTTTATCTCCTGCATGAGGATATCGGCCATCTTGGCATTTTCGTCTCCGGCAAGGTGGCGAAGAAGGAACATAGCGAAATCGCCAATACGCTCGACATGATCGAATCAGTGGCGCCTGGGCTCTATGAAATGGTCATCACCAGCCATGAGGGTGATGAGGATGGCGAATGGCAGGTGGAGTTGGTGGAACGTACCATCGCCCAGGTGAAGGAAGTATCCGGTGAGGCGGAGAACGAAGCCTTCCCCGCCGTCGCGCAGATTTCCGAATTGAACCAGCATCTGTACGATGTGCTGGTTTCCCCGGTAATCCGTCAATTCAGCACGGAAATGACAGCAGAGACACGCCGGCGCATGAACCCGATGCGCTGGCGGCGTTACGCGCTGAGTGACATGAACCCCTTCATGGGACCGGTTTCATCCCTTGCCGGTCTGGCGCGGCAAAATCGCCGCCCCGCCGCGCCCGAAAATCCCTTCCTGGCTTTTGAGAAAGCCTTCGCTGATACGGTGGAATTTGGCCTGAACGCCTGGCGCGACACGCGCGACGCCATGGTGGAAATCGCCTTCCATGGTGTTTATGGAACCCTGAATGCCGCCGGCATGACAGGTGAGGATTACGCGGCAGAAGCCGCGACCGCGCGGGATTCGGTGGCCACCGATGCGCCACAACGCGCTGAGGCTGAGGCGAAACTTTCTGTCGGTGGCTATGCGGAGGCAGTGATCCGCATGATGATCCTGCTGGCGGATGCGCGTGGCGCGGTGCGCCGTTCA
>CAIMVB010000388.1 GCA_903844785.1 uncultured Rhodospirillales bacterium
ACCGTGCTCGCCAATGAACAGGTGATTGATGGGCGCGGCTGGCGTTCTGGCGCGCTGGTGGAAAAGAAGCAGCTCAGCCAATGGTTCTTGAGCATCACGAAATTCGCGCCTGATTTGCTGGAAGCGCTGGGCGGGCTGGATCGCTGGCCGGAACGCGTGAAGCTGATGCAGTCCAACTGGATCGGGCGGAGTGAAGGGGCGCGGGTGCGCTTCAAGCTGACCGAACCAGCGGCTGAACTTTCTGACATCGAGGTTTTTACCACGCGTCCGGATACTTTGTTCGGCATGTCATTCTTGGCGGTGGCGGCTGAGCATCCCTTGGCGGCGGCGACCGGCGCGCGTGATCCCAAGGCTGCCGAGTTCATCGCCGAATGTCGCCGCATGGGCACATCCGAAGCCGCGATCGAACAGGCAGAAAAGCGCGGTTTTGATACGGGTTTCCGGGTGAAGCACCCCTTCACCGGGCGTGAATATCCGGTTTGGATCGCGAATTTCGTGCTGATGGAATATGGCACGGGTGCGATTTTTGGCTGCCCCGCGCATGACCAGCGCGATTTGGATTTCGCGCGCAAATATGGGCTTTCCGTGACCCCCGTAGTGCTTCCGGCTGGGGCAGATGCGGCCACATTTGCGGTTGGTGATGTCGCGCATACCGAAGATGGCATTTCGTATAATTCGGGCTTCCTGGATGGGCTTGGCGTGGCTGCGGCCAAGCGGCACGCCATTGATGAATTGGAAAAGCTGGCCAGCGGTCAGGGCATTGTGAATTGGCGGCTCCGCGATTGGGGTGTTTCGCGCCAACGCTATTGGGGCTGCCCCATTCCCTTCATCCATTGCGATGATTGCGGCGTGGTGCCGGTGCCGGATGATCAGCTTCCGGTTCGCCTGCCGGAAGATGTGGATTTTGCGAAGCCGGGCAATCCCTTGGATAATCATCCAAGCTGGAAGCATGTGGCCTGCCCGAAATGCAGCAAGCCCGCGCGGCGGGAGACTGATACCTGCGATACTTTCGTTGACTCATCCTGGTATTATGCGCGCTTCTGTTCGCCGCGCGCGGCGGAACCCGTCACGCGCGGTGCGGTGGATAGCTGGCTGCCGGTTGACCAATATATCGGCGGGATCGAGCATGCGATTTTGCATTTGCTCTATTCGCGCTTCTTCTCCCGCGCCATGAAGGAAGCGGGGCATCTTTCCGTGGATGAACCCTTCGCCGGGCTTTTCACGCAAGGCATGGTCCAGCATGAAAGCTATAAGGGTGCTGATGGCCGCTGGCTTTATCCGGAAGAAGTGGATTTCGCGATTGCCGCCGATGGCACGCGCAGCGCGACCGTGAAGGGCAGCACCGAAGCGGTGACGATTGGCCGGGTTGAGGCCATGTCCAAATCCAAGCGCAATACGGTGGATCCCGGCGCGATCATCGCCAAATACGGCGCCGATACCGCGCGCTGGTTCATCCTTTCCGACAATCCGCCTGAACGCGATATGGAATGGACGGAATCGGGTGTTGCAGGTGCTTATCGCTTCACGCAACGTGTGTTTCGCATTGTGGAAGCCGCACTCCCTGCCCTGCCGCCAGCTGGCAGCGCGCCGGAAGAAGCGGGCAAGGCGCTGCGGCGTGCGACCCATCGCGCCATCGCCACTGTGACCGAAGCGCTGGAGACCTTCGCCTTCAATGTCGCAGTCGCCAGGCTTTATGAATTCGCCAATGCGATTGAAGCGGCGAAGGATGCGCCCGGTGGGGCGCGGCGGGAAGCGTTTGAAATGCTGGCGCGGCTTGCCGCACCCATGATGCCGCATTTGGCCGAAGAAGTTTGGTCCCTGCTGCGCCCCCAAGACACATCGCTGGTCGCGGAACTCCCCTGGCCAGAAGCTGACCCGGCGCTGCTGGTTGCCGAGAGCATCACCCTGGCCGTGCAGGTGCTGGGCAAGCTTCGTTCCACCATTGACGTGCCTGTTGCCGCGACTGAAGCTGAGATTTTCGCCGCCGCCGAGGCGGAAGAAAACGTCAAG
The DNA here is from genome assembly GCA_903844785.1 of uncultured Rhodospirillales bacterium. Classification (GTDB taxonomy): domain Bacteria; phylum Pseudomonadota; class Alphaproteobacteria; order Acetobacterales; family Acetobacteraceae; genus Neoroseomonas. The sequence goes on from CAIMVB010000388.1 coordinate 2,011, forward strand.
CGCGCGATTGGCGACAAGCCGATCAAGAAACGCATCCATGTGCCAGGCAGGGTGGTCAATTTTGTCATCTAGACGCGCGCTTCTCTCGGCTGGCCTGCCGCTTCTGGCGGCGGGCTGCGGCTTTCGGCCCCTCCATGGCAGGCGTGGCGGGCAGGAGGATGCGAAAGTGGTGGCTGATTTTGCCAGCGTGAAGGTGGGGCTGATCACCGAACGCCAAGGGCAATTGATGCGCCGGCGCCTGGAAGAAGGGCTTGCGCCAGCGGGGCGCGGCGTTGTCACGGCAAAATATGATCTCCGCGTCGGGCTGAACTATAGCGTTGAGTTTCAGGGCTTTCGCACCGATGGCTTTCCAAGCCGCGCGCGCTTCAGCGCCACGGCGAATTGGTTCCTGTTTGATCTTGGCGCACCGCCGCGTGAAATCACGCGCGGCACCGAACGCGCCTCTGACGCCTATGACATCCCGGAAAATCAGTTCTTCGCTGCCGATGTCGCGCGCGATACGATGGAACGCCAATTGGTGGAAGAAATAGCGCAACATATTCTGGAAAAGCTCGCCATTCACTTCCGAACGGCGGCGCAGGGCGTGGCGCCGGCCTGAACATGGCCAAGCTGGATGCACGGCGCATTACCGGTTTTCTGACCGACCCACCGACGGCAACGCGCGTTGTGCTGATTTACGGCGATGATTTGGGGCTGGTGCGCGAAAGGGCGGATCAATTAATCCGCTCGGTTGTTGGGGATGATCCCTTCGGCTTGGTGGAAGTGCCGCGCGAAGCAGCCACCCGCGATGCAGGGCTGCTGGCGGGCGAAGCCGCGCAGCCTGCGCTGACCGGTGGGCGGCGCCTGGTGCGCGTGCGCGATGCCACCGATGGGCTGGCCAATGCCGCCAAGGCCGCACTGACAGGCCCAGGCCCCGGCCTGGTGGTACTGGAGGCAGGCACGCTTGCCGGCAATAAGGGCCTGCGCCCTGCCTTGGAACGCGCCAATGAAGCGGCCGCCGTTATCGCCTGCTATCCCGAAAGCGGTGCTGAATTGGAAGCAAGCCTAGGGCGCATGTTGAAGGAACGCGGTGTCGCGGCAGATCCCGCGGCGCTTTCCTGGATGGCGGCGCGGCTTGGCGAAAACCGCCTGCAAATCCGCCAGGAAGTGGAAAAGCTGGCGCTCTATGTCGGCCCCACCAAACGCGTGACGGAAGAAGACGCGATGGCCTGCATCGCCGAAGGTTCAACGCTTGATCTTGACCAGGCGCTGCTGGCGGCGACCGCAGGCGATGCCGCGCTTGCGGATCGGGCATTGGATCAGGCCTTTGCCGAAGGGGCGGCGGCGGTGCAGGTGGTGCGCGCGGCGCTTCGCCATGTGCAGCGCTTGCATCTGGCCGCACTTGCGGTGGCGAAGGGCTCAAGCCCCAGCGATGCGCTTTCCGCGCTGCGCCCACCCGTATTTTTCAAAAGCCGCCCCGCTTTTGAACGGGCGATCCGGATTTGGCCCGCGCCCGCCTTGGCAGCCGCTGGTGAGGCGCTTTTGGAAGCCGAACGTCAAACCAAAACCACCGGCATGCCAGATGATGCGATTGCCCGCGCGGCCGTGATGGCATTGGCGCGGGAAGCGGTGATGCGGCGGCGGTAGGCTTAGATCCTTTCGCCGCGAAACGTCTAAACCCGGATAAAATCGCCGATTTTGGTGTTTTGTCTGAGCGCCACAAGATCATCCGCATCCGGCAATTGCGGCCTGTCGCGGTCAGCCGCGACCAGACACAGAAAGCCAAGCGGCGCATCTTCTGCCGCGCGGAATTGATGCCACTGCATGGGCTGGATTTCCACCAGATCATGCTCGGCAATGTCCGTGATGGCATCACCCACCAGGCAAGCGCCACGCCCGCGCAGGATCAGCACCCAATGGATATGCTGGTGGCGTTCCAAAGTGGAATGACCACCCGGCTGAACTTCAAAATACCGCCATTGAACCGGGAGAGTTTCCGCGCCTTCAAACAATATCTGGCGCGTCACATCCTTGTAGGGGCCGCCTTCCTTATAGGCCAGCAACGGGACATTTTCCCACGTATATGAATTGAAGCGACGCACCGTCATTCTGCGGCCTTTCCGCCTGAAACAGCCTGTTCAATCGCGGTGATAAAGGCACGCGCGCCGATTTCCGGGTCGGGCGAATGGCGCATCAGCGCACCGCCAATCAGGAATACGGCGTCATCGCCAAAGGCTGCAACCAGGCTATCTATTTTCTCGATCGTCATGCCGCCCGCGGGCGAAGGAAAACCGGGCTTCACATCGCCCAAGGGCTCCCGCATGGCAACCGCCAAATCTTGGCATTCGTCTGGGGTGAAGGTGAAGCGACCGCCCGCATTGGGAAACACCGAAATATCCGCGCCGAAAACACGAAACAGCCGCCCGAGCAGCATAGCCGGTGTGATGCCATGTTCAGGGTCATGGAAATGCGTGCCGGTGAAGCTGGGATGCGTCATCACCGCCAGCCCGTATTTGCGCGCCAGGTGAAAGCCCGTATCGGGGCCGATCAACATGGGCGCAATCAACGCGCCCGCGCAGCCCTCGGCGCGTGCGTAATCCATTTGCGCTTCAATCTGGTCGAACCGTCCGGCAATCATCGGGAAATAGAGCGTCTTGCGCCCGGTTTTGGCATTGGCGTTGCGGATCGCTTCCTGCACCCGGGCCACGCGTTCTTGGAAGGGGTGGAAGTGCTGATCCATCAGCCCGTGATCATCCTTGATCACATCAAGCCCACCCAGCGCGTAGCCGCCAGCAAGCCGGGCCAATGCCTGCACCGATAGCCCCAAGGGTTTGATCGCGGTGGCGGCAAGCGGGCGGCCATGCACGCCAAGGGCTGCGCGCAGCCCAGCGGTGCCAAAACGCGGCCCGCCAAAGGCGCGCAGCTGATCAGGGGTAAGGCGGATATCAATAATCTTGATGCCGCGCCTGATGGAAATATTGCCGAAGATGATGTTTAGCAGATTGGGGATGGAATCATTGGTGATATCGGCGCGGTAGCTGATTGCCACATCGAATGCGCGGGATGGCGGGGCGCAAGGCGTGATGGCTTCCACCTGCCCCACAATGCCTGCTTCCCAAATCGCCGGCGGCACGCAATCGCCTGGGATTTCGACCGTTTCCTCAAGGCAGATATCCTTGGCATGCGCTTCAATCGGCCGGGAATCATCCGGGGTGATGCGATAGAGAATGTGAAACCGCGGCGCGCTTGGCAAAACAGAAAGCTCCTCTCCCCAGCCCATAGACCGGCTGGCCCGCCAAATTTCCATGGAAAGGTTTTATCGCCAAGCCTTGGGCGCGGATATTGGGCCAGCAATCTTTTTGGGCTGGGGTGCTGCAGCCTCAATTCGGCCAGGCAGCAAGGCGGCCCCAAAGGGGGCCGCTATGAAGCGCTGCTCGGGCAGGCTCAGCTTTTGATCCATTCAGGTTCTGCAACCGGCACCAGATCAGGCAGGTTCACCACCACTTCCTCAGTGCCGGAACGTACCAGCGCGCAATGCAGCACTTCGGTCGCTGAGGCATTGATTTCCTGATGCGGCACATAAGGCGGCACCAGGAAGAAATCGCCCGCGCGGGCTTCGGTGATGAATTCCAGCCGATCACCCCAGCGCATATGGGCGGTGCCGCTGATGATGTAGATCACGCTCTCCAAAGCACCGTGATGATGCGCGCCGGTGCGGGAATTGGGCTCGATCCGATTTGTGCCGGCCCAGAGCGCCACCGAACCGCTGCGCGCGCCGCTGATGGCGACTTCGCGGTTCATGCCAAGGGTTTCGGGCGTGCTGGAACTTTTTTCACTCGCGCGCACATGCTTGATGCCGCGGCTGCGCCAATCAATCGGGGTCAGGAAATCGGGCATTTGTCTTTTCCTTTGTGGAGGGGTGTTCAATCGGGCTGCGCGCCGGTGCGGCGGACCAAGGCGGGCCAGCGCCGCGCTTCGGCCTGGATGAGGTGCGCGAATTGCGCGGGGCCTTGGCCGGTCACCTCAAAACCCTGGGCGGTGAGTTGTTCCGCGACCTCGGGCTTGGCCAGGATGCGGTCAAGCGCGCCGGCCAGGCGGCGAATGGCGGCGGGCGGGGTTTGCGCCGGGGCCAGAATGCCCTGCCAGGTAATCACCTCAAATTCCGGGAAGCCTGATTCGGCCACACTCGGCACCTCGGGCAAGGCTGCGCTGCGCCCGGCGCTGGTGACGGCGAGCGCGCGGAGCCGCCCGGCGCGGATATGTTCAATGGCAGCCGGCAGGGTGACAAACAGCGCCTGGATATGCCCGGCGACCAGATCAATCACGGCAGGCCCGCCACCGCGATAGGGCACATGGGTGAAGCCAAGCCCCGCATCCTGCGCGAAAAGCGCGCCGGCCAAATGGCCGATGGACCCATTGCCCTGAGAAGCAAGTGTCAGCTTGCCATCCGCCGCCCGCGCCCAGGCGATGAAGCCCGCCACATCCCGCGCCGGGGCGGAAGGGTGGACCACCAGCACTTGCGGGGCGCGGACCGCTTCAATCACCGGGCTGAAATCCCGCACGGGGTCAAAGCCAACGCGCGGGTAAAGCGCCGGATTGATGGTCAGCGGGTCTGAACCCACCAGCAGGGTCAGCCCATCCGGCGCGGCGCGGGCGACAAGCTCAAAGGCGATATTGCTGCCGGCGCCGGGCTTGTTTTCCGTGACCACATTCTGGCCGAGCGCTTCAGTCAAATGCTTGGCGAGCAAACGCCCAAGGATATCCAGGCTGCCACCAGGTGCCACGGGGACAATGATGCGCAGCGCCCGGTCCGGGTTCCAGGCGGTATCGGCGCGGGCGGGGGCGGCGAAGAACCCGGCGGAGGCGAGCAAGGCAGAGCGAAGCAGCAGGTCACGGCGGAGTGTCATGGCGAAATTCCCGCTTGAAGTATAAAATTTTTCTCTAAAATGCCGAAAAATATCAAGAAAAAAGATTTTATTTTCTTTTATCGCCACCCGCGAAAGGCTTTCCTCGGGCGGGGTGTGGGGAAGATTATTCTCCCATGACGCGCCGCCCACCGCTTTTAAGCCAGTGAGTGTTGCTGGC
>CAIMVB010000389.1 GCA_903844785.1 uncultured Rhodospirillales bacterium
TCCATCACCAGGGAGACGTGTTCCAGGAACCCACCAAGCGTTTCGTAATCCGCCATGGCGCGCAGCAATTCCTTGAGGTTATCAAGCCGCCCCGGGGCTTCCGGGCTGCGGTCTTGCTTCCACATATCGGTATAGCCGCTTTCTTCCAGAAGTGTGGCCGCCATCACCACATGGCCTTCATTGGGCAGCATGGCGCGCCAACGCGCGAAGCCTTCCAGCAATTCGCCCAAAGCCGCGCGCGCCTTGGCTTGCTTGATCACGCCCTTTTCCAGCGCCATGCCGGCAGCGATGGAAAGCGGTACAGCTTCTGCCCGGGCGAGCGCATGCATTTCGCGCATCGCCGTATCACCCAGGCCCCGCTTGGGCAGATTCACAATACGTTCAAAAGCCAGATCATCCGCGGGCTGCGCCACCACGCGGAAATAGGCCATGGCATCACGGATTTCCTGCCGTTCATAAAACCGCGCACCACCCACCACGCGATAGGGAATGCCAAGCGTAATCAGCCGTTCTTCAAAAGCACGGGTCTGGAAACCAGCGCGGATCAGAATGGCGACCTCACCCAGACCCTCCCCCGAACGTCGCGCGGCTTCAATGCGTTCAGCCACCATGCGCGCTTCTTCTTCGCTGTCCCAGACAGAGACAACGCGCACCTTCTCCCCATCCGCATCGGCACGGCCGGGCCGGAGTGTTTTGCCAAGCCGCCCGGTATTATGCGCAATCAGGCCAGACGCAGCGGCCAGAATGGGGCGGGTGGAACGGTAATTGGATTCAAGCCGCACCACCTGCGCGCCGGGGAAATCCTTCTCAAAGCGCAGGATGTTTTCAATCTCTGCCCCGCGCCAGGAATAGATGGATTGGTCATCATCACCAACACAGCAGATATTGCGATGCGCCTGCGCTAAAAGCCGCAGCCAGTAATACTGAACCAGATTGGTGTCCTGGTATTCATCCACCAAAATATAGCGAAAGCGCCTTTGGTAATCCGCCAGCACATCCGGATGGCCGCGCAAAATCGTCACCACATGCAGCAGCAAATCACCGAAATCAGCCGCGTTCAGCGCCTTCAGCCGCGCCTGATACGCCTCATAAATCCCGCGCGCGCGGCCCATGGCGTAATCCGTATCCTCAGCCGCGGTAATGCCATCGGGCGTCAGGCCGCGATCCTTCCAGCGCTGAATAATCGCCATCAGCCCATTCGCGGGCCAGCGCTTCAGGTCAATATGTTCGGCTTCCATCACCTGCTTCAGCAGGCGCATCTGATCATCCGTATCGAGGATGGTGAAATTGGAATTGAGCCCGACAAGTTCCGCATGGCGGCGGAGCATACGTGCGGTCAGCGCATGGAAGGTGCCAAGCCAAAGCCCTTCCACTGCCTCACCCATCATGGCGCCGACACGTTCGCGCATTTCGCGCGCCGCCTTATTGGTGAAGGTCACCGCCAGCACTTGCGATGGAAAGGCTTTGCGACTGCGGAGCAAATGGGCAAAGCGCGTTGTCAGGACGCGGGTTTTACCAGTGCCAGCGCCGGCCAGCACCAAAAGCGGCCCATCAAGCGCTTCAACCGCCGCGCGCTGTTCGGCATTAAGCCGCGCCAGATATTCCGTATCACTCATTGGCAGGAACCCACGGAAGTGGCGGCGCAAATCCTCTGCCCATCCAGCCAGCGCGCGCCGCCCAATTGCGCGCCGGAAAGATTGGCGCCGGTGAGTTCCGCCCCGGTCAGATCGGCGCCGCGTAAATCGGCGCGAAACAGCGTCGCGCGGCGCAAATCAGCACCCTTCAACAGGGCACCCGCCAGCACAGCGCGGGTGAAATCGGCACTGCGCAAAATGGCGCCGGTCAGATCGGCATTGGAAAGATCCGCGAAACCAAAACGCGCATCGGAAGCTTCAACGCCGTTAAGCTTGGCCCCCACCAGCTTCGCCTGCGCGAAGGACGTATCGCGAAGCTTCGCCCCGGTCAGATCACGGCCGGAAAGATCAACGCCATCCAGCAGGCAGCGCCGCCATTCCACGCCAGGCGCGGGCGAATCAGCGCAGGCGCCAAAGGCCGGGCCGGCCAGCAGCAGCAGGCCGAACAGAAGGGGAATCCGGAGGAATGTGATCACTATCGGCATATAGAGGCTTCACCCCGCTGGTCCAACCGCGGCGGGCTTGCGAAGCAGCGCCGAAGCGGCAAGCATGGTCTTGTGACGATTTGGGAGAGCACAATGCGCCGCCATTCTTTCGCCCTGGGCCTTTTGGCCCTGCTGCCCTTACCCGCGGCCGCGCATCACCCGATGGACGGGGCCATGCCGCAGACGATCTGGCAGGGCTTTGCTTCCGGCATTGGCCATCCGGTGATTGGGCTTGATCATCTGGCCTTTCTGCTGGCGGCGGGTGTGCTGGCAGCAGCACTGCCGCGCGGCGTCGCTTTGAAGGCCATGGCAGGGTTCCTGGCGGCCAGCATGGCAGGCGTTGCGCTGCATCTGGCCGGTATCGGCCTTGGCCCGACCGAGGCTTTCGTCGCCGCATCAGCGCTGATGGCGGGGCTTGCTTTGCTGATGACCCGGCGCCTCAGCGCGGGCGGGCTGCTGGCGGCTTTTGCGCTGGCCGGGCTGTTCCATGGCCATGCCTTCGCGGAGGCGGTGATCGGGGCGGAAGCCTCGCCGATTCTGGCCTATCTGGCGGGCCTCGCCGTCATCCAAGGCTTGCTGATGCTGGGCAGCATGCTGGTGGCGCAGCAGGCCACGCGGGCGCGCTGGCTGCGCCCCGCCATGGGTGCGGCGGCGAGCCTGGCGGGCAGTGGGTTTTTGGTGGTGTCGTTGGTGGGTTAGTTCATGTCCGGTTCACATTCGTTCACCGGACACGCACTAAATCTTTGGTTGGGTCGCATTTTCCGAGACGCCAAGTGAGCCCACTTGGCTTGAAAATGCTAAGCCGCGCGCCACACCACCGGAAACACCTCACTATCCATCGCCGCCCCATGTGCCGGCGCATTTGCGGGCGCTGGCGGGCTTTCAATCCCCTTGCGGCGCGTGAACACTGCATCATCGCCGGTCCAGCGTGCCGAGACCGCACGGCGGCGCAGCTTCCCGCTGCGATTGCCCGGCGCGCCATGCAGGGTCAGGCCATGGAAGGCCACACAATCGCCGGGCTCCAGATCCCAACCGAGCAAGCGATAGTCGCCGCGATTGCCCTCAACATCCGGCACCGGCAGGAAACGGGGATCGTCGGAAGGGTGGTCCGCGCTATCGGCAAAGCGTTTCGGCTTGAACCATTCACCCTTGCGATGCGACCCCGCGACATATTCCACGCCATTCTCCCGCGCCACGGGATCCAGCGGTATCCAGAGTGAGCAAACCTGCCAGCCCTCAACCGTCCAATAGGGTTGGTCATTGTGCCAAGGGGTCGGTTCTTCCGTGCCTGGTTCCTTCACCAGCACATGTTCATGAAACAGATTGACCTTGCCGCTTTGCATCAAGGCGCCGGCGATGGCGGCGGCGGGGGAATGGCGCAAAAACGCCTCATATTCCGCAATGCGCTGCCAGGAACAGTAATCGCCAAAGAACATGCCGGGCTTGCCTTCCGGCGTATAGCGTTTGCCGAAGGGTCCGGGTTCGCGGAGGTTGCGTTCCACCCCGCCGGCGAGCAATTCCACCCAATGCGGTGCAAACGCCTTGCGGATCACCACCGCGCCATCGCGGTCATAATCGGCGATAGTCTGGGCATCGAGGATTTGGGACATTGGGGGGCCTCCTGTTTTGCCGGGAAGTTTAAGCCGCCGTTGGATGCCTTGCAAAACGGCGAACGAAGTCTTCCTGCGCTGGGGTTTCAATGGCGGCTTGGTTATAGCCAGCACGCAGCCACGCCACCGGGTCGCCTTCCGCCGCACCAGCCATGATGGCAAGGCAGGCCATGGCCGTGCCGGTGCGCCCAAGCCCTGCCTTGCAACCAATGTGGTAGGCGCCATCAGGCGCGGCGCGTAGCGCAGCCAGCATATCGGTCAAGGCCGCGCGTAGCGCCGCTTCATCCGGCAGGCCGAAATCCGGCACATCGACACGCCAGGTGGCTTCCGCGACGCGCGCCGCATGGGCTTCCAGGCACAGGCCCCGCGCGCCTTCGGGCATGGCATCAAAAGGTCCGCCGGTGATGGTAATCGGCACGCCTTCCAACGCAAAACGCAGCACACCGCGCAGCATCAGGGCGTGGCACTCCCCTTACCGTTATCCGCCACCAGTACGGGTTCCAACAGGCTTTCGGCTTCCTGCTTCAAGCGCAAATAGGACCGTAGCGAAAAAGGCAGCATGCCCAGATAAATGATGCCGGCCATGGCAAGCGCTGCCCAGGGTTCGGCGAATAGCAGCGCCATGAAAAGCCCAACGCCAAGCAGCAACGGCAGCACGGCGGCGCGCGGTACCTTGAAATTTTTGAA
>CAIMVB010000390.1 GCA_903844785.1 uncultured Rhodospirillales bacterium
ATCCTTGGGCCCTCACTTCCAAGATTGAAACGCTTGCGTCCACCGCGGCCCGCGAGCCTGACACGCCTGCTTTTTCTGCCGCTTTCCGGCGCCCTGGTTGATCCTTTACAGTGGCGCCGCACCGTTGGGCGTATTCCACGCAATGCCATCGGGCCTATGGTGCAATCACTGAAATTCGTTATTGGCACAAGCCTGGATGGCTTGGCATCGGCATTGCGCGAGGGTAACCTTGAAGATCAAGATTTGATTGAAAATGTAGGGCGTTCCTTGTGGCGATTGGCCGCAGAAGCAACACCAAACATGCGCCATGATGAAGCTTGGTCCAGTATCGGGTTAAGTGCCGCGGATTTTGACGGCATTATTTCGCTGGCGGGTGGTCTTTGGCGACATGCGGCGCCGCTATGGGAGGGCATGCGGCATATTAGCGGTGATTGCCCAACAGAAATCCTGAATGCGGCCTTAACTGGCCCCGCACAGGAAGGACGCCTTGTGTTTACTGCCGCCATAGATGCCTTGTTGCAGCGCGCGTCTCGTCCTTCCGTGCTACTGAGTCTCGTGAAGGATTTCCCCACGCAATTGGTCAATATTATTGAAGACGCCCTAAATGATTGGGTCGGCGTCACGTTACCGGTTTTGCCGGAGGAGGATTTTGAAGCCGGCGCACGACTTGCGCTGGAAATCAGCGGCGTGATTACCGCCCTTGAAAACCACCCAAGGGTCCCTGGCCGGATTGATGCCAAACTTCTTATCGCCCATCGGCGCAGCCTGGATGATTTCTGCCGCTCGACGTACCGAGAAATAGTATCGGTACACATCAATGAAGCATTAACGCAGCTACAGGACGATGATTCTGAGGCCGTGGAGGATATTGAAGCCATGGCACGGATTGCGCGCAGCCTGGAAGAAGCCGGCAGGCGCTTCAGCGCGCCGCAGAGCTACCTGGCCGTTCAGGAGGAATTTCGAACCAGGATAGAGCGACTGCTCAACCAACAGGATAATCCCCTTTTATCAGGGCAAGAAATCGCCCGAATCGAGGAAATCCTTCTGGGGCGCGAAACTGCAGAACGTCTGCTTCATCGATTTCGGCGCAGGTGAAAAATAGAAAGCTGGTTTCTTCAGCCCAACTTCAGTGACCGGCCTTGAAACCTAATACGCTATCTTATTGCGTATTTTTTTACCGATTCTGGTGTTTGTACTGGATGTGCAGCCTCAACCCTCATCAAAACTCCAGGACTTCAATCCTCGGCACTACGAACCGGCAAGTTTTCTTGACCGGGGCGTAGCGTTACCCTTCACCACACCTTTATTGTTTGGGGCGCGCGCACGTGCGGCCAGTGATCATTCCGGGCTTGAGGTGATTATTGCCAACCCGTCAGGCGGCAAAGGTGTTTATATTCTGCCCTGGGGCGCCATTCCGCAGATTTGCGTACCAACACTGCATGACCGGCGGCTTTGGCGCTTGCTGCGCGATAAAAAGCTCCTGACGCCTCTCATGATGCGTGAGGCAGCAGAGGCCGCCGCAATCGAGAATTTGGCCGGGCGAAACGCAGCCATGGCGGCAGAGGCCGCCCGTCTGGCACGAAGGACGCGGGAAAAAAGCACCAATTTTGCCCTGCTGCTTCACCTCATTAAACAAAGCGAAGAAACCATTCCCGGGCGCCCGCCGTTGGAATTGGATGAACCCCTGCAGTTGAAACAGCGAAGCCAACGCGCTGTCATTGAAAGTGCCAGGCAATTACATCTGACGACTGCGGCCGTTGTAGATGCGCTTGAGGAAGTCTCGAAGGCCTATATCGGTTTTGGTTTGCCTTCTGATGAACAGCCGGCACCATCACGCCTTTTGATGGAAGAACTTGGCATATTGGCGCATTCCATCACCGCTTGGCAGCAGGAAATACCAGCCGGTGCGGTGGCGAATGCCGCCGAAGCGCTACTTGAATCACTTCAATTGACCTTGAGTTGCGCGCGGCAAGCGGCAGCGGAATGCGATGCGCTGCTTGGCGATATTGTCGCCCTGCTTGGCAAGAAGACAGCAAAAGACCAGGGGCTTGATGAACGCCTGGGCCGGCTTGATTGGGTATTGGATGGGTGGGATCTGATCCTGGGTATTTGGGACGCAACCCCCATGCCCGATAAGGCCCATGCCATTATGGAAATGGCCCTTCTGGTACCGGTTGTGCCCAAGCAGATCACGGAATGGTTCGGCACTCATCACGATTGGTCCAAGACCCGGCGCAATGCCAATACTCTTCAGCAGTTTGAAGCTTGGCGCAGCGGGCGCTTGGTCGACATGATCGCGCGCAATGAAAAACTGATCCACCAGCAAGGGCCGCGCCGGCCCGCCCGCCCAAATACACCGCAGCAACACCGCCAAACCAACCTATCTGCTAGGGCAGAGAAGGCTTCAACCACACCAAGTGACAGCGCTGGCAGCACAGCCCGCATCAGCAAGCCACCATCCAAAAATAGGCTTTCTGAAACCCGGCAGCTTGTGCATGCCCTGGCGGCGGCGTCAGACTCGGCGTTGACCAATGTGGTTGAAATCCTGGATCGCTTACCTGAAAGGCAGGAAGCAGACCGGCTTTTGGATGCCGCGCGCCCCAGGCTGCGTCAGCTACGCCCCGCTCGTCGCCTGCAATTCACAAGGCTACTTTTTCTGCCCTTGGATGGTGCGATTGTCGATAACAAGGAATGGCAACGGGGCGACGCATGCCTGCCACGCTGCGCCCTTCCCGGCATTGCTGAGGCTGTCCACCTTGCGATGGGCGAAGAAGCCGCGCGGCTTGAGGCGGGTATTTCTGGCAAGACACATCAGGATTTAGGCGTGGTGGACCGCATGGGACGTGCCCTTTGGGCCGCCGCCGCATCCCATGCGCAAAAATTAAAGCCCGGGCCGCGTTGGGAAGAATCTGGGCTAAGGCGGGATGATTTCGCGCCCCTCTTGCGTCTTGCAGCCGAGGTTTGGCGCCATGCGGCAGCTTTATGGGCCGCCATACAATTGGCCGACTGGGGGCCGCCAGAAGAAGTGATACGGGCGGCTTTGGCGCCCCTGGCCGAGGAGCAGAACACTGCCTTTGCCATCGGCCTTGCCACGCTGATGCAAAAAGCGACAAGCCCCGGCACCGTTGCCTTGGTGGCAGCAGGCCTTTCAGATCGCGCGGGCAGAATCGCTGATGCTGCCGTGGATGATTGGCTTGATAAGGCGCGCATCATTCTGCCGACTGAGAATTTGATAGAGGCGGCAAACTTCGCTGAGGCCTTCAGAAACGCGTTCCAGGATCTGGAAAATGCCCCACCGTCGCGTAATTCAAAGCGTGCGGAACGCTTGGTGCAGTTGCGCCAAGATGCGGAAGAAAGCCTGCGCCTTGCCTATGAACAGGGGCTTGAAGCGGAAATCTTTCGACAAATTCCGCTTTTATGTCGCGCGGCATCCCCAGATCAGATTGCCAATCTGGAAAGCCAGGCGCGCGCCCTCAGGCGGATTGAATTGATCGGGCGGCGCTTTGGCATGGATCACGGCTATGACGGTGCGGCGAAGCGGATTCTGATGGCCATAGGTGAAGCCAAGCAAAGGCTTACACCAGATGGCCTGACCAAGCTTGACTTGGCACGTATGGCCGAAATCCTGCTTGGCCCCGATATGGCACTGGATGTTTTAGATTGATGCGCCGCCCGAGACGCATTTTCAAACTTGGATTGGCCGATAATTTAGTTTATTATTATGTAATTATTACCATTCATCGCACCAATGCTTCCCGCTTGGGCACAAAGAAGGGCCATGTCGTCAGATCTCCCTGCCAAGGATAGCCAAGCGGATCCCGCCGAGACAGAGCCCGATCCCATAGGCTTCTTGCAACGTGGCGCTGTGGTGGCTTTCACGGCGCCGCAATTGCTGGGCGCACGCGTTAGACAAGGGAAGTCCGCCGCCAACCGGGAACTCATTCTACCCAGTTTTTCGGGCACTAAAACGCCCTGGGTTATTCCCCTGAATGAAGCGGGGAAAACCCAGGGCATGACGCTTCATGACCAGGCGCTATGGAAGAAGCTTTTGCTTGCGCCAAGCCTGACGCCCGCACAAATTCGCAACGCAACCCTGGATATTGCCGCAGAAGGGCTGCGCGGGCGGGCTGCCATGACATTCGCAGCGGATCATGTGACGACCAGTGCCACCGCGCATCGTCGGGTCTTCTTCCTGCTGCTGACCGACCTTATTCGGCGCACCGAATTGCCCGCCGAAGCGCAAGTTCCACCTGAACAGGAAAGCCTGACCTATCTGCGCCCACGCATTGGCCGAGCAGTTGGACGCGCCGCCAAGCGCTTCAACATGAGTGTTGAGGAAGTTGAAGCCGCGCTTGAAAGTCTGGCGGGCGTTTTCATGTCGCTCGGCAATGCGCAGGATGCGGTCACGGGCCATGCACGACAAGCGCTGATCGATTTCCGCGCCTTTGTGAAGGAACTGGACCATTGGACCGCGCCGCGCCGGGGCAGCCCGCGTGGGCTCAAGGCCGAATGGGTACTGCGTAAGGCAGTTCTTACCCTCAGTTGCGCCGAAGCTGCGGTGGC
>CAIMVB010000391.1 GCA_903844785.1 uncultured Rhodospirillales bacterium
GTGGAGTTTATCTCTTGCTTCGGCATGCTTGCGACCTTCGCGAATGGAGGAAAGCGCAACGCATCGGCAAATGCAGATGAAAATACCGAATACGATACGCTTGCGCATGAAGATGTTTGGCGCGGCGCAACATCGCAAATAGGAAAGCCGTGATCAGTGATGACAGAAGCGCGAGGTTTATGAATGAAAAGACGCGCGCACATCGGTACGTTTCCGTGAATGGAATATGCAATCAACTCGCCTTGAAACACGGCGCGGTTACAAATGCCTATGTTAGTCCAATCGCGCCGGCGCTGCCGGACAACAACAGAGGACAGAGGTGAACATCATGAAAAAACTTCTTTTGGCTTCGGCGGGCGTCGTTGCCATTACCGGAGGCGCCCTGGCGAATGGCAACGGCAATGGCAATGGTGGCCCCCATCACCGGCAAACGGTTGAAGACTATTATGCCGCAGCGCTGGCGGTCAGCATTGGCCAGGTGAATGGTAATTCGTCCAATACTTCGGGCAATCAGGCCAATAGCGTTGCGTTGCGCGGCAGCTTCACGGGCTTCCGGGGTGTTGCCAACCTGAACCAGAATGCTGGCGCCAATTCCGGTCAGCAGAACGCCGTTGCCATTTCCTATATCGAAGGCTGCGATTGCGAAGTGACCTTCAGTGGCACGGGTTCGGGTAATGGGCGTCCTTCCAGCACCGGCGAAGTCAATGCCAATGCGGTTGCCGTGAATCTGGGCCAAGTGGTTGGCAATAGCAGCCAAAACGGCACAGGTCATGATCATCGTGGCCATGACGATGGTGACGCGCGTACTTCAGCGCGGGCTGGTATGACCGGATCGTTTGAGGGTGCTCAAGGTATTGTGCAGGTGAACCAGAATGCTGGTGCCAATAGCCTTCAGCAGAATTCAACGGCGTTGGCCCGTGTTGAGAACATCCGGGGCAAGGAGCAGAGCCGTGATGCCTGGGCAATTTCCTTGAACGCGGGTCAAGTCACTGGTTCGGGCAACCAATCCAGCGATCACCGTCATGATGCGGCGGCCGGTATCTTTGGCTCATTCAATACCTTCACCGGCGTTGCGAATGTCAACCAGAATGCTGGTGCGAATAGCCTGATGCAGAACAGCTCCGCGCTGTCTTCCATCACCTACTGCAATTGTGCGGTTGAAGATCTATCAACCACAATCGCGGCGGCCGGCAATCTTGGCAGCGTGACGATGAATTCAGCTTCGGCGCATAGCGGCACGGCCCGTGTGACCATGGTGAATTCTTTCAATGGTGCACAGGGTGTCGCGCAGGTCTCGCAGAATGCGGGTGCGAATAGCATGATGCAGAATGCGGTGGCCATTGGCGCCATCTATCAGCGTACTAATTGATCAGGCGAAGGCGCGTCGGCGGGAAACTGTCGGCGCGCCAAGCTTTTGCGTTTCAGACAAGCCTTAAGAATACCCATCCGCGGTTACGCTTGGCGTGATTGCGGCACTTCAAGGAGAATATGACGTCATGCGCAAAATCCTTGCCTGCTTCGCCCTAGCTGCGACGCTGCCCTGCCACATCGCCTTGGCCGCTGACCCGGCAAAGGGTTTGGATGTTTTCGCGGCCGCTACGCCGCTTTCAGTCTCAGAACTTTCGCGCCATGCCGGGCGGGGCGATGTGGAACCGGTTTCGGTCGGCTCAGCCCTGGTGGAAGGCAATGCAGTCGGCAGCAATAGCGTCACCGGCGGCAATAGCATCACGGGTTCGCTCAACAGCACGGGGGGCTTCACGACGGTGTTCCAGAACAGCGGTAATAATTCGCTTTTCCAATCCGTCACCACGGTGAACATCACGCTGCGCTGAGCCGTTTCATGTGCAAATCTCATCTGGCACTGGCGCTTCTGGTGCTGCTTGGCGGTTGTGCCACGCAGCCTGCAGCGCCTTTGGCGTCCGCCAATAACCCCAAGGTCAATCTCACGCTCTCCCCGCAAGTGACTGGCGGGGCGGCGATAGCGCCGCGGGTGAGTGATATGAAATCGCGGCGCTTTCACCGCATTGTGCAGCAGAAATTCGATTTCTCCTGCGGTTCCGCGGCGCTCGCGACCTTGCTCACCTATCATTACGGCATACCGGTGACCGAGGAGGAAATTCTGCGCGAAATGATCACTTATGGTGACGAAGCGCGCATCAGGAATGCGGGGTTTTCGCTGCTCGATATGCGCAGTTTCCTGGCGCGGCGCGGCCTGCGCGCTGAAGGTTTCCGCCTGCCGCTGGAAAAACTGGCCGAAGCAGGCGTGCCGGCCATCGCCTTGGTGAACACCAATGGCTATCGGCATTTCGTGCTGCTGCGTGGCATTTCGGCGGATCGCATTCTGCTGGCGGATCCTGCCCTTGGCACGCGGAGCATGCCGCGTGTGCGGTTTGAAGAAAGCTGGAATGGCGTGCTTTTCGTCATTCTGGATCGGTCTGAAACCGGTCGCGCCAATTTCAACCTGGCAGAAGATTGGGGCGCACGGGGCCGCGCCCCCGGCACGCTGGTGCGCGATGCGCTGGACCGTAGCCTGACCGGCTTCGGCATGCCGGGTTCGCCCTTGTTCCAGGGCGGCACACAAATCCGCCCCTGGATCTATTAAGCAGGAGATATCAGCCATGAAACGGAAGTCACTTCTCGGATCTGTCGCGATTCTTGCTTTCTCCCTCATGCTACCCGCCCCAGGCCGGGCCGCATCCGATCTCTACCGAAGCTATGCTGAAGCGCTGGGGCTTGAAGATGATGGTGCCGCACCCTTGCAGCTTGCAGGTAACGCCATCGCCGCCGAGGAACTGGCCGAAATGCGTGGCGGCTTTGCCATGCCAGGCGGCGTGACCGTGGCCTTTGGCTTTGATATCGAAACGCGCCTTGGCGGTGTCACTGCTGAACGGCTGAATATGCCCAATACAACAATTGGGCGCGGCATGGCCGCACCAGTAATGACAGTAACCGATGCCAATGGCGTGCAACGGCAAGTCAGCATGGCTGGCGGGCCGGTGATGATTGAAGCGCTTGGCGCCAATGGCGCAACGCGCGTTCAAACCATGATTGGCAATGGCATCACCAGTATTGTGCAGAATGCTGCTGATGGGCAGCAGGTGCAGCGCTTTGCCACAGTCACCGTGGATGTGGCGGGCATGCGCAACATGCTGTCTCAGCTTGGTCAGAATCGCGTGATGGAGAATGCCATGAGCTTCCGTCGTGCCATCCCCCGATAACCCCAACAGCGCAGAAGGAAAACCGCGCCATGAAGAGCCCCCTTCGTTCCGTTACATTGACCCTTGGCTTGCTGCTGGCGGCCTGCGCGCAAACGGGCGCACCGCCCGGAACGCCGGCCCCGTTATCCAGCGCGCCGGCCGGCCCGGCCACCCCGGCATCCTTTGAAGTGCAAGGCGGCAAGCGGCTTTCAGCGGATGAATTCCGCCGTCTGACGGCCGGCAATACGCTGGACCGGCGTATGCCCAATGGCGCTCGGCTGCTGGTGCATATCACCGCCGATGGGTCCCAACGCCTGAAGCTTCAGGGGGTGAATGGGCAAACCGCAACCGATCAGGGCCGCCTTGCCTATCGCGGGGATCGCGTCTGCTCCTCCTGGCAGCGGATCAATCCGGGGCAGGAAACCTGCTTTGTCTATTTCCAGCTTGGGCAGGATCTGGTGGCGATTGACCTGGCCGGCGCCATGGCGCCCACGCGCTTCAACCTGCTGCGCGGCAACCCGGAAAGGGTCTGATCAGGCCCGGCCCTGTTGCCTTTTGGGGGAAACCGGACCACATAGGTCCGGAAACCTTTTGAAGCTGACAGGGCCAAGCCATGTTCATCGAAACCGAAGCCACCCCGAACCCCGCCACGCTGAAATTCCTGCCAGGGCGGGATGTGATGGGTGACCGCGGTACGGCGGATTTCACCAGCCATGAGGAAGCCGCGGGCCGCTCCCCCCTCGCTGAGCGGCTTTTTGGCCTTGGCGATGTGGCGCGCGTGTTCTTCGGCTCAGACTTCGTTACCGTGACCAAGACGCTGGATGCCGATTGGCAGATGCTGCGCCCGCAGGTGCTGGGCGCCATTATGGAACATTACCTGGCCGGCTTGCCCATTCTGGAAGGCGCCGCGGCCGAAGAACATGCCGAGGATTTTGAGCCGGCGGACCAGGAAATCGTCGCCCAAATCAAGGAATTGCTGGATACGCGCGTACGCCCGGCGGTAGCAAGCGATGGCGGCGATATCGTGTTTCGCGGCTTCCGCGATGGCATTGTGCGGCTGCGCATGCAGGGTGCTTGTTCTGGCTGCCCTTCTTCCCGCGCCACTTTGAAGCATGGTGTGGAAAACATGCTCCGCCATTACGTGCCGGAAGTGGTGGCGGTGGAACAGGTGGAAGCCTGAAGCTATACACCCTTCCTCATTCTACCGCCTTTACGGAGCCCTTTGATGTCTGAAACCGCCGCCCCGCTTGATGATCTTGCGCTTGACCAGCTTTTCCGCGCCGCGCGCACCCAGAACAAGTGGCAGGACCGGCCCGTGCCGGATGCCAAGCTGCATGAGCTTTACGATCTGCTGAAATGGGGCCCGACTTCGGCCAATTCCTCACCCGCGCGCTTTGTGTTTGTGCGGACGTCGGAAGGTAAGGCGAAGCTCAAGGAAGCGCTTTCGGCGGGCAATACCGAAAAGACCATGACCGCGCCGGTCACGGCGATTGTTTGCTACGACAGCTATTTCTACGACAAGCTCGGCCAGCTTTTCCCGCATGCAGATGCCAAGCCTTGGTTCACCTCCAGCCCTGAATTCGCGGAAAAGACCGCGTTTCGCAATGGCTCGCTTCAGGGCGCTTATCTGATGTTGGCGGCGCGCGCCATCGGGCTTGATGTCGGCGCCATGAGCGGCTTCGACAATGCCAAAGTGGATGAGCTGTTCCTATTCGGCACCGGCTGGAAGTCCAACTTCCTGGTCAATCTGGGCTATGGCGACCCCGCTGGCCTGTTCCCGCGCAGCCCTCGGCTTTCCTTTGATGAGGCGGCGCGGCTGGAATAGGCGCGCTGCGCCCGTCGGGTTTAACCCCGGCGGGTTCTGGATGGAGCATTTTCAAGCCAAGTGGCATCACTTGGCGACTCGGAAAATGCGACCCAGCAATGGTTTAGAGCATGTCCAGCCTGCATAATCTGGCGCTTCGGGAGTGGACATGCTCTAAGGCAGCCAAACCAGCAATTTGAGAGACTGCCTTGAACAAGCCGCTGCCCAATTCCTTCCGCCAGGGGCCTGA
>CAIMVB010000392.1 GCA_903844785.1 uncultured Rhodospirillales bacterium
GAAAATGTCGAAATCCGATCCATCGGATCAGTCGCGCATCAACCTGACCGATGATGCGGATGCCATCGCGCTGAAAATCCGCCGCGCCAAGACGGATGCGGAACCGATCCCGGACCATATGGCCGGGCTGGAAGGCAGGCCAGAGGCGCGCAACCTGGTTGGTATCATGGCGGCGATTACCGGGACGCTGCCGGAAAACGTGTTACGTGAGCATGCCGGCCAGGGCTTTGGCGCCTTCAAGGGCACGCTGACGGAAGCGCTGGTCGCGCATCTGGCACCCATCGCGGCCGAGATGCGCCGCCTGTTGACCGACCCCGGCGCCTTGGATGCCGCGCTGCATCTGGGCGCTGAACGCGCCCATGCGGTGTCAGAGCCCATCATGAAGCAAGCGCGGGAAATCATCGGGCTTTTGCCGGCGCGGTGATCTTCCTTTTGGCGCGCGGGGCAGCAGCATGATCGGGCTGGATTGGGGCACCACATCCCTGCGCGCCTATCGGCTGGACCAAGCCGGCGCCGTGCTGGAAAAGCGTGAAAGCAAAGCGGGCATTCTTTCTGTGAAGCCCGGCGGCTTTCCTGATGAATTGCGCAATATCGGCGGGGATTGGCTGGAAGCCGGCGAAACACTGGTGGTGATTGCCGGCATGGCGGGCAGCAAGCAGGGCTGGGCGGAAGCGCCCTATCTGCCCTGTCCTGCCAGCGTTGCCGAGGTCGCCCGCGCCACCCTTCCCGTGCCCTTTCCAGCGGCGCGGGTGCGCCTGGTGCCGGGGCTGAAGGCACGCGATGCCAATGGTGTGCCGGAAGTGATGCGCGGGGAAGAAACGCAAATCCTGGGCGTGCTGGATCATTTGCCGCAGCAAGAAGCCACGCTTTGCCTGCCTGGCAGTCATTCCAAATGGGTGCGCGTGCGGGCTGGGCAAATCCTGGATTTTTCTACGCATATGACGGGGGAAGTCTTCGCCGCGCTTTCCGCCCATACAATTCTGGCGCGCAGTCTGGATCACGGCGCGGCGCATCATCCGGGCGCTTTTGCGCGTGGCCTGGACCGTGCGCGCCAGGGCGGCGGCTTGCTGCATCAGCTTTTCGGCCTGCGCAGCCTTTCGCTGTTTGATGCCATGCCGCAGATGGAAGCGGCTTCCTATCTCTCGGGCCTGCTGATCGGCCATGAAGTGGCGGCGGCTTTGGAAGCCGGCGTGGCGCCGCCCGTGCATCTGGTGGGCGCTGAGGCGCTGACGCTGCGCTATGCCGCCGCACTCGCTGCCTTCGGCATTCCAAGCGTGACACTGGAAGAAGACGCAGCGGCGCGGGGGGTGTTCCAAATTGGTGCGGCGATCGAAGCCGCGTGAATTATAGCTTGCTGATGATGCGCTTGATCTCGTCGGCGGTCTTGGCCCAGGTCAGCCCCGCAAGCAGCTTTGCCCCCGCCGCGCCAATCTCCCGCGCCCGCGCGCGATCCGTGTAAAGGTCCTCGAGCGCGGCGAGGATTTCCTCGATATTGCTCTCGCGCCAGCCGGGTGCGCTGGCAATGGCGCGTTGATCAGTCAGCGCAAGCGCCGCGCCATCGCGGATCAAATCAAGATGGCCGGTATTGGCGCTGAGGATGGTTGGCACACCGCAGGCCATGGCTTCCATCGCCACAAGATTGGTGCCGCCTTCGCAGCGATTGGGGAAGATGGCGGCGTCTGCCTCGCGCAATATCGGCGCCAGCAGCGCATTGGGCACCACGCCAAGATCGAGGAATTGATCAGGCTTGATGCCATTCGCCGCGACCCAGGCCGCGATATATGGCGTGCCATCAGTGCGGAAGGGCAGTGGCGCGGCGCGGCGGGAAGCATCAATGCCGCGCGCCCCATCCGGCCAGTGATTATGCCAGCGGAGATCAGCAAGGCATCGGGATGCCGTGCGGCGAAGCTGCGCCAGGCGGCGATCACGTTATCCTGCCCCTTGCGCACTTCCAGCTTGCCGCCGCTGAACACCACGAAGCGCCCCGGAAACAGCCCGCGCCTTGGCGCCGGGTGAAACAGCGCAGGGTCAATCCCTTGCAGCACCAGTTCAACGGTGGGTGCGCCATGCGCGCGCAGCACTCCCGCATTCCAGCTTGAACCGGCGATGATCGCGGCGTGCGGCGCCAGCGCTTCCCGCGCCTTGGGGCCCAGCGCTTCACGTTCAAAAAACACCGTACCGAGGCTGGGCCGGCCCAGCAGCTTGCCGCCATGGGGGCCGGGCTGCGGCTGCAAATCATTGCCGAGTGCTGCCAACAGCACCGCATTCAGCGTGAGCACTTCAGGCTTTTGCCGCAGTAATTCGGCACGCAACTTAGCGGAACGGGCGCGAAACCCGGCCAGCGCATGCGCCTGCAATGGGTCAAGCGTCAGATGCTGCGGGACCACCTCGTAATCCGTTGCTGCCTCCAGCGCCGGATCGCCGGCCCAGGCCAAGGCCAGGTTCAGCCCATAAACCCCCCAGCCATGCAGCGAGGACAAGCCCCAATGGATCACGACGCGCCGAGACATTCCGTGATCTTGCGCTGAAACCGGCGGAAAGACGAGGCCGCAAAAGCCATGGACAGCGCCCCCCGGCAGCGCTTATGAGCGCGGCAAAACCAAG
The DNA here is from genome assembly GCA_903844785.1 of uncultured Rhodospirillales bacterium. Classification (GTDB taxonomy): domain Bacteria; phylum Pseudomonadota; class Alphaproteobacteria; order Acetobacterales; family Acetobacteraceae; genus Neoroseomonas. Next base: position 2,605 of record CAIMVB010000392.1, read on the forward strand.
GGATAACGCCATGCCGAACGCCACCCCATTCGCCCTTTCCCGCCGCGCGCTGATTGCTGCCGGTGCCGCGCTGCCTTCCGCCGCCCGCGCGCAGGCCGCCTGGAAGCCATCGCGCCCCGTCACGTTGATCGTGCCCTTCGCCGCCGGGTCAGGGACGGATTCTGTTTCGCGCCTGCTGGCGAGCCTTCTGGAACAGGAATGGGGCTCTCAAGTCGTGGTGGATAATCGCCCGGGGGCGAATGGTGCCATTGCCGCGGTTGCCACTGCCCGCGCGACGCCGGACGGCCATACGGTGATGATCACCACCAATAGCCCGCATGGCGCCACACCCGCGCTGATGAAGCGCCCAACCTATGACGCGATCAATGATTTCACCCCAATCGGGCGCATGGGGACTTATATTTTCGTGCTCGCGGTGAATGATCAGGTGCCGGCGCGCAACCTGCAGGAATTTCTGGCGCTGGCGCGGTCCCAGCCCGGCAAGCTGACCTATGCTTCGGGCAATACAACGGGCGTTGTTGGTGGTGCCATGCTGACCTCGCTTGGCAATATCCAGATGGAACACGTGCCCTATCGTTCCACGCCGCCCGCCATGACGGATGTGATTTCTGGGCGCGTTACCGGGATTATTGTGGATGTCGCGGCATCGCGCGGTTTCTTGCAGGAAGGCAAGCTGCGCTCGCTCGGCATTACTTCCGCCACGCGCACGCCGCTTTTGCCGAATGAACCAACACTCGCCGAAGCTGGCCTGCCGGGCTTTGAATTGCTGTCCTGGATGGGCGCGGTGGGCCCGGCGCGCATGCCGGCTGAAATCACAACCGCCTGGAATGCGGCGCTGCGCAAGGTTTGGGAAAGGCAGGAAACCGCCGATCGGCTGGCTACCTTCGGGATCGAACGCGTGACCTCAACCCCTGAGGAATTCGCCGCCTTCATCCGCAGCCAAATCGAAACCTGGGCGCGCCAGATCAAGGCGGCGGGGATTGAGCCGGAATAGAGCATTTTCAAGCCAAGTGGTTTCACTTGGCGACTCGGAAAATGCGATCCAACAGGCAAGCATTTTCAAGCCAAGTGGCATCACTTTGGCGACTCGGAAAATGCGATCCAACAGGCGAGCATTTTCAAGCCAAGTGGCATCACTTGGCGGCTCGGAAAATGCGCTCAAACAATCATTTGACGCATGGCCGCGCCGCCCAATCCTGGCGCTTCCGGCTTGGCCATGTGCTGCCAGATCAAATTTTGGCCATTTGCGGCAGCGCAAGCCTTGATATCGCCACCTTTGCTTACCATGTGTGCATTTCGCGCACCGGGGAGGGCTGCGCACAACGTTTCTCAAAGGGGATAGACATGACCTTTTCCAATGATGCTGCTGCCCAAGGGCTAGAGCGTATTCTGTCGGATCTGGCCGATTCCTGCCCTGTGGAACGCGCCCGGCTTGAAGCCGCTTCCCGCGTTTTGACGGCAGCGCGCCGTGCCGCTGGCCTGCACCTCCCGTCTTCGGAAGCCACCCGCGCGGTGGCCGAAATTCTGCGCCATTGGGATGCAGAAGCGCTGACCGCGCTGGAATATGCCGAATCCCTGCCTGTTGCGGTGCTGGACCGTCTGCTGCGCGCTGCCCCTGCCTGGGCCGCTGCCGCCAGCCGCACCCTGGCCAAGCCCGATCGGCACGCAGCCTGATTTTTGACGCCTCCCCCATCACGGCCCGGCTACCAGGTGGTAGGCGGGCCGTTTTCATTTTGGGCCGGTTTCCCAAAGGCGCATGCCCGCCTATAAGGCTGCATCCTGGGCCATTGGCCGGAGTTTTAGTGCCATGATGGAAAAACGTAGCAAGCCAAATGGACCCCGCCGGGTGCTGCTGCTGACCGGTGCCTCCCGCGGGATCGGCCACGCCACAGTGAAGCGCTTCTCCGCAGCCGGCTGGCGCGTGATCACGGTGTCGCGGCAGCCCTTTCCGGAACAATGCCCCTGGGAAATGGGGCCGGAAGACCACATCCAGCTAGACCTTTCGGATCCCGCCGCGACGGAAGCCATGATCCCGGAAATCCGCGCACGCTTGGCCCCCGATGGTGGCATGCTGCATGCGTTGGTGAATAACGCGGCGATCTCGCCGAAGGGCGAAGGTGGCGCGCGGCTTGGGACCCTCGCCATGCCGGTGGATGGCTGGCAGCGCGTGTTTCAGGTGAATTTCTTCGCGCCCATCCTGCTTGCGCGCGGCTTGGTGGAAGAATTAGCCCGCGCCAGCGGTTCGGTGGTGAATGTCACCTCCATCGCTGGCGGGCGCGTCCATCCCTTTGCCGGCGCGGCCTATTCCACTTCCAAGGCGGCGCTGGCTTCGCTCACGCGTGAAATGGCGGCCGATTTCGCCCCGCGCGGCGTGCGCGTGAATGCGATCTCCCCCGGTGAGATTGACACCTCCATCCTCTCACCAGGGACGGATAAGATCGTGCAGGAACAAATCCCGATGCGCCGGCTGGGCCGGCCAGAGGAAGTGGCGCAGGCCATTTATTTCCTGTGCACCGAGGCGTCTTCTTATGTGAATGGCGCGGAAATCCACATCAATGGCGGCCAGCACGTTTAGGTTTTTCTGAGAGGTGACACCCGCGCCGCGTGCAAGCCTCGCCGCCCTTGGGCTGCTGCTACCGCTCCTGAAGCCCTATCTGCCCCGCGTTTTTGCCGCGATCGCCGCACTATTGCTGGCCGCGGGGCTGACACTCGCGCTTGGCCAAGGGCTCAAGCATCTGATTGATGATGGCTTTGCCGGCGGCCCGGGCGCGCTTGATAGCGCCGCGCTGGTGATGGGCGCGCTGATCACGGCGCTGGCCGCCGCGACCACCACGCGGTTTTATCTGGTGTCCTGGTTGGGCGAACGCGTGGCGGCGGATTTGC
>CAIMVB010000393.1 GCA_903844785.1 uncultured Rhodospirillales bacterium
CGGGTCCAGCCAGCGGAACCGCGATAGACTTTCACCGGCAGGCAGGAAATCGTGAAGCCGCTGGGGGGCAGCTTATCCAGGTTGGAGAGTTTTTCGATGTGGCAATAGCCGATCTCCCGCCCGGCGCGATGGCCTTCCCAGATCAGCGAAACATCGCCGGTGGCCGCGACCTTTTTCTTGGTCAGTGAAAACGGCGCATCCCAGGACCAGCCATCGGTACCGGTTACGCGCACGCCCTGTTCCAGCAGCCAAAGCGTTGCTTCCTTCCCCATGCCGCAGCCGGAATGGATGTAATCATCCTCCCCATACCGCGCGCCTGCAGCGGTATTCACCACAACGATTTCAAGCGGTTTCAGCGTATGGCCGATGCGCTTCAATTCCGCCTGCACATCCGCGACTGTTGCAACATAGCCATGGTCAAAATGCCGGAAATCCAGCTTCACGCCGGGCTGGATGCACCAATCAAGCGGCACTTCATCAATGCGCCAGGAAGGCTCCCCACCCGGCACCAGCCTTTCATTCATGCGGCTGAAATAATGATAGGGCGCATCAATATGCGTGCCGTTATGGGTGCTGATCTGTACACGTTCCACGGCGGCATATTCGCCTTCCGGCAATTGATCCACGCTGATGCCGAAATCCTTCGCCATGGCGGGGGCGGTCATGTGGTGATCCAGATATTCGATCTTCGGCAGCGCGTGTGGCGGGTCACTGATGATGCCGGCACGGAGTGCAACAGATATATCAACAATGCGACGGGGCATGGGTTTTCTCCTTACGAGATGTTCAAGCGGGCCAAGCGATTGCGGGTGCAATGGCGCCACGGCATTCGCCAAAGCCAATGGAAACAGCGCCAGGCGCTTCGGCGCGGGCGCGGAAAATCACCTCATCACCATCCTGCAACCAGCGGCGGGTTTCGCCATTGGGGAGCGTGATGGGTCCGCCAAGGCCAAGTTCGGCAAGGCACGCAGCGGCCGTATCTTCCGGCCCAGAAACCGTGCCGCTACCAAGCAAATCGCCGGGCAGCAGATTGCAGCCATTGGTTCCGTGATGCGCCACCATTTGCGCCGCCGTCCAATACATGCGGGCGAATTCCGTATCCGTCAGCAATGCGGGCGCGGCGCCTTCAGCGCGCATGCGCGTGCTCAGCAAATAGGCCTGCATCCTCACCCCCAGCGCGCCAGCGGCGCGGTTCCAGGCGCTATCCAAATAGGGCAGGGGGGGCGGTTCAATTGCCGGTGCGGCCTTCGCGAAAGGCTCCAGCGCCTCCGCGGTCACCACCCAGGGCGAGACCGAGGTTGAAACGCTTTTTGCCAAAAATGGGCCCAGCGGCGGCATTTCCCAGCGCTGGATATCGCGCGCTGACCAATCATTCAAAAGACCGAAGCCGAAAATGCGGTTCGGCGCATCGGCCATGGTGATGGGCGTGCCGAGTGCATTCTCACCCGCGATCCAGATTGCCAATTCCAGTTCGTAATCCATCGCTTCCGATGGGCCGAAGCGCACTTCACCATTACTGCGCGCCCATTGGCCATGCGGGCGAATCACATCCTCGCCACTCACGCGCACGGAACTGGCGCGGGAATGATAGGCCACGGGCAGATGGCGAAAAGCCTGGGGCAGGGGGTTCTTCGGATCGCGCCGCACGCCAAGCCGGGCGCAGTGATCATAACTCGCCATGAAATCCGAAAAATTCGCGACCGTGGCGGGCAGATGCAGGTGTGCGTCACGCATGGGCACCAGAATGCGCGCGGCCATGGCTTCGGCGGATGACCCAGCGGCCAGCAGCGCGGAGATTTGTGCGCGGAGCCGGGCCGATGCCGGCCTTCCCATGGCCATCAGCCCATTCAGGGAAGGCCCGGCAGCCGCATCAACCGCCGCGCCGGCAAGCAGGCCCGCCGCGATGGCCGCGCGCAGATCGAGAATCATCCCCCCAATCGCGACCCCGCCGCGCGGTGCTTCTCCGGCGCGGCTGAAAATGCCGAAAGGCAGGTTCTGGATTGGGAAATCCTGCCCCGGCTGATTGGCCGAAGCGACCCAGCTCCTCAGGCTGGGATCATGGGTGGCATCCATCTATGGCGTTCCTCTGGCTTTCTTGGGGGCGATCATGGCCTGCCCAGGCGCGAAGGCAAGCCCAGGGCATGAAGGGTGGGAAAAGGCGCTGTTTCAGCCTATTCTGGCGCAAAGCCCAGGAGGACCCCCATGCTCGATGCCACCACCAAGCTGCCCTTGAAGGATCCAGCCCTATTCCGTCAGGCGAATTACATCGCCGGCGCCTGGGTGCAGGCCGATAGCGGCAAAACCATTGCCGTGCGCAACCCCGCCACCGGCGAGGTGATTGGCGAAGTGCCCGCCATGGGCCAGGCGGAAACGCGCCGCGCCATTGAAGCCGCCAATGCCGCCTGGCCGGCCTGGCGCGCCATGCTTGCCAAGGATCGCGCCGTGATCCTGCACAAGATCGCCGCGCTGATGCATGAAAACTCAGACGATCTGGCGGCGATCATGACCGCGGAACAAGGCAAGCCCTTCGCCGAAGCCAAGGGTGAAGTGATTTATGCCGCTTCCTTCATCGAATGGTTCGCCGATGAAGGCCGCCGCGTGCAGGGGGAGACGATTCCACAAAACGCCAAGGGCCGCCGCATTCTGGTGACCAAGGAACCGATTGGTGTTTTCGCTGCCATCACACCGTGGAATTTTCCTTCCGCCATGATCACGCGCAAGGCCGGCCCTGGTTGGGCGGCGGGCTGCACGGGCGTCATTCGTCCCGCTTCGCAAACGCCCTTTTCCGCACTGGCTTTGGCGGTGCTGGCGGAACGCGCCGGGATGCCGTCTGGCGTCTGCAATGTGATCACCGGGCCTTCCGGCGAAACCGGCAAGGAACTGACCAGCAATCCCATTATCCGCAAGCTGTCCTTCACGGGTTCAACTGAAGTCGGGCGTGTGCTGCTCGCGCAATGCGCCGCGACCATCAAGAAAACGTCGATGGAATTGGGCGGTAATGCGCCCTTCATTGTGTTTGATGATGCGGATTTGGATGCGGCGGTGGCCGGCGCCATGGCGTCCAAATACCGCAATGCGGGTCAGACTTGCGTCTGCGCCAATCGTATTCTGGTGCAGGATGGCGTGTATGACGCCTTCGCCGAAAAGCTGAAAATCGCGGTGGAAGCGCTGAAGGTTGGCCCCGGGATGGAGCCCGGTGTCACGCAAGGCCCGCTGATCAATGCCGATGCGGTGGCGAAGGTTGAAGAACATATTGCCGATGCGCTGGCGCAAGGTGCCAGCGTCATCACCGGTGGCAAGCGCCATGCGCGCGGCGGTAATTTCTTTGAACCGACCATCCTTTCGAATGTGCCGCGCGGTGCCAAGATTTTCGGCGAGGAGACCTTCGGGCCGGTGGCGCCCTTGTTCCGTTTCAAGACGGAAGAAGAAGCCATCCAAATGGCGAATGATACGGAATTCGGCCTGGCATCCTACTTCTACGCGCGCGATGTCGGGCGCATCTTCCGGGTCGCGGAAGCCCTGGAATACGGCATTATCGGGATCAATGAAGGCATCATCTCAACGGCTGAAGTGCCCTTTGGCGGCTTCAAGCAATCCGGCCTTGGTCGCGAAGGCAGCCATATGGGGATCGAAGAATATCTGGAAGTGAAATACCTCGCCCTGGGTGGCATCGGCACGTGAGTGAGGCCATCTTCCTTGAAGATCTGTTTCCGGGGCGGCGCTTTACCGCTGGCTCGGTGATGGTGGATGCGGAGGAAGTCAAACGCTTTGCCGCGCTTTATGATCCGCAGTCCTTCCATATGGATGAGGAAGCAGGTGCGGCGCATCCGCTGTTCGGGCGCTTGGCCGCGAGTGGGTGGCATACGGCGGGCATGACCATGCGCATGGTGGTGCAGGCCATTGGCGGTATTTCCGGCGGTATTGTTGGCGGCGGCGGTGAGATTCAATGGACCAAGCCGGTTTATCCCGGCGATACGCTGCGGGTGGAGATCGAGGTGCTGGAAGTGACCCCTTCGCGGTCCCGCCCTGATCGTGGCAGTGCCGTGATGCGTAACACGACCTTCAACCAACATGATGAACCAGTGCAGATTTTCACTGTGCGCGTCATCGTACCGAAGCGCCCGGCCTGACAGCGCCGGCGGGGGTAATTCATGGCTTATGATTTTGATCTTTTCGTCATTGGTGGCGGTTCAGGCGGGGTGCGTTCAGCGCGTATCGCCGCCGGCCATGGGGCGCGCGTTGCTGTTGCCGAAGAACGCTTTTGGGGCGGCACTTGTGTGAATGTCGGCTGCGTGCCGAAAAAGATCATGGTGAATGCCGCCGAATATGGCGCCTGGGCGGAAGACGCGGCGGCCTTTGGCTGGTCCATCGAAACCCATGGGCATGATTGGGCCAAGCTGGCCGCGGCTCGGGATTCGGAAGTGGCACGGCTTTCGGGTATTTATGGCCGCTTGCTGGGCAATGCTGGCGTTACCAGCTTCGATGCACGCGCGACATTTCTGGATGCACATACGCTTGATGTTGGCGGCAAGCGCGTAACGGCGGAACGCATCATCATCGCGGTTGGCGGCGTGGCCACGCGACTTGATATTCCCGGTGCTGAGTTTGGCCTGATTTCGGATGACATCTTCACGCTTAAGGCACTGCCAAAGCGCGTGGCGGTGCTGGGGGCTGGCTATATCGCGGTGGAATTCGCCTGCATCCTGAAGGGCCTAGGTGCGGAGGTGACGCTGGTGCATCGCGCGCCGCTGCCGCTGCGAGGCTTTGATGAGGATATTCGCAGTGCCGCCGCGGAAGCGCTAGTGGCCCAGGGCATTACCTGCCGCGCCGACGTCAGCCCCACGCGCATCGAAGCGCAAGGGGCGGCGCGGCTACTGCATCTTTCCGATGGCAGTGCAGCGGAATTTGATGCGGTGTTCTTCTGCACGGGCCGCGCGCCCGCCACCAAGGGCCTCGGTCTAGAAAAGGCTGGC
>CAIMVB010000394.1 GCA_903844785.1 uncultured Rhodospirillales bacterium
CACCGCACCGCGCCAACCAGCATGGGCGCCACCAATTACCCCCGCCTTGCGATCCGCAAATAGTACCGGCGCGCAATCCCCGGTGATGATGCCAAGCGCGAGCCCCGCACGGCGCGTCACCACACCATCGGCTTCAGGCCGCTGATCTTCCGGCCAGGCTTCTTCGGCCACCACCACGCGCTTGCCATGCACCTGCGTCAGCCCGCATAGCGCGCCATGCGAAAGCCCAAGCGCCGCCGCCGCGCGGGTGCGATTTTCGCGGACCGCCGCCGCATCATCCTTGCCGGAAAGCGAGCAATTCAGGGAAGCAAAAGCGCCTGTTGATACCCCGCCATTGCGCGTGAAAAACCCATGAGCAACGCCAGGAAGCTGCAAAGGGTCGGCAAGCAAAAAATCAGCGCTCATGCGGTCTCGAATCCTGCGGGGATAGGCAGGCTTGAATCGCATAGCGCCAAGACCTTGAAAAGCCGGCCCATGGCTTCCGGCGCGGTCAGCCGATGCGCCGCCGCAAGCTGGGCCTGCGCGCGGGCCGGATCAAGCCGCGCCAGCATGGCAGCGCGCGTCATGAAGCCCAGGCGTTGCAGGAAAACACCCTGAGGCAAGGGGCCATGCGCCACGGCGCCAGCGGCGCGCGCAGCGGCGGCAAAGGCCGCGAAATCCACATGGGCGGTAATATCCACCGCACCAGGCGCGACCAAAGGATCAACTGGCTGACCGGCGCGCATGGCTTGCAGGCTATCACCGAAGCCGCTTTCCGCCGGCCCGTAATCAATCAATAGCCCCGCACCGCCATGGCGCTTAAGCCGCGCGCCAAACCAAGCGGCGAAGTGCTGCGCCGCCTCATTCACTTCTTGAATGGCGCCTTCGGGCGCATCTTTGGGCAGGGCAATATCGCTTGGCAATTCGACGAAAGCGCCGCCCAGCACATGGCGTTCACGCCAGCCATCGGCACGGCGAATGAATTGGCGAATGGGCAGCGCATCCAGGAATTCATTCGCCAGCAGGATCATGGGCACTTCGGGCAGGCTTGCCATATCCGCATGCCACGCGGCCACAGCATCACCAAGCTTCGCCGCCTGCGTGCCGCGTAAACGGGGTGATGTTTCCACCAAATGCACGCGCAAGGCCGCGCGAAAATCGGGCATCATTTCCGCAATGGCCCGCAGCGCATCGGCCATCAGGCTGCCGCGCCCTGGCCCGCATTCCACCAGCATAACGGGGTTTGGGCGGCCCATAGCCTGCCATGTGACTGCCGCCCAAAGGCCCAAGCATTCGCCAAAGGCCTGAGATATTTCCGGCGATGTTGCGAAATCCTGAAACGGATCATACGCCGCGTAATAGGCCGCCGCAGCGCGCGCCATGAAATGGTCAAGCCGCTCTGCGCCAGGGGCGGCTTCAGGATACTCATGCGGCGCGCTGGTCATGCGGTTTCCGACAAAGGGACAATAGGCTCTTGTCGCAGATCAGCGGCGCCGCCGGCAAGGGTGATACTTCAATCCACCTTGGCGCCAGATGCACGGATCAAGGGTGCCAGTCTTGCCTGCTGCGCCGCGCGGAAGGCGCTGATATCTTCCATGCTGGTATACCAGGCCATGGCCCCTTGCTCTCGGAAGGATTTCACCAAATCAGGATGCTCCAAAGCCTGCTTGCTGAAATGGGACATCCGATCCGTAACGTCCTTGGGCAACCCAGCAGGGCCGCAGACACAGGTCCAGGAAATAACATCAAAACCCGGCAGGTATTCCGAAATTGCGGGAAGTTCTGGTTCAATCGGGCTGCGCTTTTCACTCGTTACGGCCAAGGCGCGCACCTTGCCCTGGCGCGACAGCGCAAGGATGGAAGGCATATTGTCGAACATCATGTGAATGCGCCCGGCCATCAGATCCACAAGCCCAGGCGCCGCGCCGCGATAGGGCACATGTTCCATATTCACGCCGGCCAATTGCTTGAACATCTCACCCGAAAGATGCAGCGTGGTGCCCGAACCCGCAGAGCCGAAGGAATACTTCCCCGGATTGGCCTTCAGTAGCGCGATCAATTCCGGCACATTGCGCACTGGCAGATCGAGATTGACGCCAAGCAGATTCGGCAATTGCCACAACCCGCTGATGAAGGTGAAATCCTTCTCGGGGTCGAAATTCAGATTGCTGTAAAGTGTCGGCGCAATCGCGTGGGATGCGATGCCACCAAGCCCGATCGTATAGCCATCCGGCGCTGACTTCGCGACCGTATCCACGCCAACATTGCCACCCGCGCCGCCGCGATTTTCCACGACAAAGCTCTGGCCCGTCAGTTCCGACATGCGCGCGCAATAGATGCGCGAAAGCACATCGGTGGAACCGCCGGCTGGAAAGGGGTTGATGTAGCGCACCGGCCGGCGCGGCCAATCGCCCGATTGCGCGCGGGCGATGCTGGGCAGGGCCAGAAGGCTTGCGCCAGCCAACACGGCCCGGCGCGGAATATTTGTCTTTGACATTTGCTTACTCCCCTGAAGCCTGCAGTCTATCGCCGCAGGTCTCAGGGGAAGGCTGCCCAAATCCGGGCCAAGGTCAAGAAAAAAGCGCGGCCTTGTTAGCCGCGCGGCACGGCGGCATGCGCGGCAAGGCACGCCACATCCACAATCTGGTTCACCCCCGCCTGCATGGGCACAATCTGCGCCGAATGGGAAAGCCCGGTCAGCAGCGGCCCGATCACCGTGCTGCTGGTCAGGCGCGGTACGGCGCGTGTCAGGATATGCGCGGCATGGATACCCGGCATGATCAGCACATTGGCAGGCCCCGTCAGACGACAGAAGGGGTACAGCGCGGCACGCAGCGCGGGATCCAGCGCGACATCGGCGGACATTTCACCATCGAATTCAAAATCCGCGCCACGTTCAGTCAGCAGCTTCACCGCTTCACGAATGCTGCCCGGGATGGTGCCGCGCGGATCGCCAAAGGTTGAGAAGGAAAGGAAGGCAACGCGCGGTTCCATCCCCAAGCGGCGCGCCGCCGCCGCTGAACCGCGCGCAATACCGGCCAGTGTTTCCGCATCCGGCCTTTCATGGATGGCGGTATCGGCCACCAGCACCGTGCCAGCCTGCCTGGAAATGATGATGGAAACACCGAAAGCCACGCGCCCAGGCAAGGTATCAATCGCCATGCTGATACCCTCAAGCGCGGCGGAATAGGAACGCGTGGTGCCGGTCACCACCGCATCCGCATCGCCCGTCGCCACCATGCAGGAAGCGAATACATTGCGATCCTGATTGACCAGGCGCTGGCAATCGCGCTGCAGGAAGCCATCGCGCTGGCGCTTGCCGTAGAGGAATTCCGCATAGCGCCGTGTGGAATCCGAAAGCCGCGCATTCTGGATTTCAATGCCAGCGGGCAGGGGAATGCCGATGGCATTGGCAACCGCCGTAATGCGATCTTCGCGCCCAACAAGCACCGGCGTACCGTAACCCGCATTGCGGAAGGCAATCGCGGCGCGGATCACTTTTTCTTCTTCGCCTTCCGCGAAGACCACGCGCTTCGGGTTCTGCCGCACGCTCTCCGCAATGGCTTCCAGCGCACCAACCGTCGCGTCCAGCCGGTTCGCCAAATCCCGCGCGTAGCGCTGCAAATCCGGCAAGGGCCGGCGCGCCACACCGCTATCCATCGCGGCCTTGGCAACGGCGGGTGAAACCCGCGAAATCAAACGCGGGTCAAAGGCATTCGGGATGATATATTCAGGCCCAAAGCGCAGCGCCTTGCCCGCGCCAGCGCCCGAGACTTCTTCCGGCACATCTTCGCGTGCCAGCATGGCAAGCGATTCAGCCGCTGCGATTTTCATCGCATCATTGATGGTGGAAGCGCGCACATCCAAGGCGCCGCGGAAAATGAAGGGAAAGCCCAGCACATTATTGACCTGGTTCGGGTAATCCGAACGTCCGGTCGCGATAATACAATCGGGCCGCGCAGCGCGCGCTTCATCCGGCGTGATTTCCGGATCAGGATTGGCCATAGCGAAGATGATCGGCTTTGGCGCCATAGCGCGGATCATCTCAGGCGTCAGCGCACCCTTCACCGAAAGGCCGAAGAACACATCCGCACCATCCAAAGCTTGCGTGAGCGTACGGGCGGAAGTGGTCACCGCATGGGCGGATTTCCACTGATTCATGCCTTCCTGACGGCCACGCCAGATCACGCCCTTGGTGTCGCACAGGATCACGTTTTCGGGCCGCATGCCCATTGCCTTCACCAATTCAGCACAGGCAATCGAAGCCGCACCCGCACCATTGATGACCAGCTTGGTCGTCTTCAAATCACGCCCGGTCAAATGGCAGGCATTGATCAAGCCGGCAGCAGCGACAATGGCGGTGCCATGCTGGTCATCATGGAATACCGGAATATCCATCAATTCGCGGAGCCGCTGTTCAATCACGAAGCATTCCGGCGCTTTGATATCTTCCAGATTAATGCCGCCGAAGGTTGGGCCCAGATAGCGCACGGCATTGATGAAAGCGTCCGGGTCTTCGGTATCGACGCAAAGATCCATGGAATCCACATCGGCAAAGCGCTTGAACAAAGCGGCCTTGCCTTCCATCACGGGCTTGGATGCAAGCGCGCCCAGATTGCCAAGGCCCAGCACCGCCGTGCCATTGGAAATCACCGCGACGAAATTGCCCTTCGCCGTATAATCATAGGCAAGGCTCGGGTCGCGATGGATATGCAGGCAAGGTTCCGCGACACCTGGCGAATAGGCCAAGCTTAAATCCCGCGCCGTGATCAAGGGCTTGGTCAGGCGGATTTCAAGCTTACCTGGCCGGCCTTCCCGGTGCATCGCCAGCGCTTCTTCGGCGGTGACGCGCGCCGTGCGCGTATCCTCTACCGGCATTTTTTTCGCGTCATCCATTCTTGCCATTACTCCTCAAACCAGCCCCATCATGCCGTGTTGTGGCCCGCACCGCGAGCCCCCGGCTTCGCAATCGCAGCAAATCGTCCTTCACACCCGCCGGACATTCCAGGGATAGGGCGATGAGCCCGGCAAAATCCCCGTAATATTGCGCCGGAAGGCAGTTCTTATCCTGAATTGGCCAAGCGGAATAAAGGCCGCATCGTCCAAAGCCAGGCGCCCAAGCCGGGCGGCCAGGCTTTTCTGCTCGGCCTCATTGGGCGCAAACAGCCAGGATTCGGCCAAAGCCTCCGCCTCATCACTTTTCCACCAGCCGAACCAGCCGCCCGCCCCTTGGCCGCGCACCAGGAAGGAAACGGCGGGATTAGCCCAGGCGGTCGCCCCGCCGGTGGTATGAAGAATGGACCAGCCGCCGCGGTCCACCGTCTCCCGATTGCTGCGGCGTTGCACCACCGTGCCCCAATCACTCTCGGCCAGGTCAATATTCATGCCGATCCGCTTCAACCGATCGGCGGTCACTTGTCCAAGCGGGCCGATGTCCGGGAAATCGGTCGGGTTGATCACAACAACGCGCTGATTGGCATAGCCCGCTTCGCGCAAGGCAGCGCGGGCGCGGTCCAGATCGCCCGGCATCACCGCCTCACCCAAATCCTCATAGTAAGGGGTGTGGCGCGGCCAAAGGCTGCGGCAGATATCCCAATCTGTCCGGTCATCACCGCGCGATGCGCGCATGTAATCATCTTGCAGCACGGAAAGCCGGACAGCGCGGCGGACGCGCACATCATCAAAGGGCGGATGCAGGCAATTCATGCGCAGCACGGCCAGCCGTCCACCTATATCTGATACTTCGCGCCGCACATCACGCGCACGCGCCAAAAGTGGTTGCAAATCCGGATGCGGCCTTTCCCACCAATCCACTTCACCATTTTGCAAGGCGGCGGCGGCGGTCGCGGGGTCGGGCAGGATATGCCATTCAATGCGCCGGAAATGCGCGACCTTGCCGCCGGATGTCCAGGAAGGTGCTTCCTGGCGCGGTTGGTAGGCGTCGAATTTCTCATAAATCACGCGGCTGCCGGAATTATATTCGCCCGCAATGAAGCGATAGGGGCCCGAGCCGATCATCTCGGTCACGCCGCGATTGGGATCGGTCTCGGCCAGGCGTTCCGGCATGATGAAGGGCACGGCAGCATCGGGCTTGGCCAGCGCATCCAGCAGCAGCGGGAAGGCACGCTTCAG
>CAIMVB010000395.1 GCA_903844785.1 uncultured Rhodospirillales bacterium
ATGACACCGACCATGGCGGACAGAAGCTGCGCCAGATAGGCGGGGCCGCCGACTTCATCCAACAAGCCGGAATGTTCAAATTCGGCGCGCAAAGTCACCGCATCGGCAAGCTGGCCCGCTTCCACACGCCGCTTAATGGCGTGGAAAATCCGCCCATGCACCGGATCGGCGAAATGTTCGGGCGCCAGATATTCGCCCACACGTTCAAACGCCTTGTTATTGGCCAAAAGCGCGCCCAGCAGCGCTTGTTCGGCCGCCAGGTTGGAAGGCGGAACACGCTGGGAAAGGCCGAGCAACCCGGCCCCCGGAGAGGCGCCGGGCATGGCTTCAAAACTATTCATGCCCCCTTATAGCGCGGCCCCGCGAAAAAGGGGCCTGGGGATTACGGGGATGGTGGGGATTGGCTGTGAATTCCGCCCCCTGTTAGGGCCCGGATCACGGATTGACGCTCAGTCTGCCAAATATAGTCCCGCGTGATGGGTAGCGCGGCTTGTTCGCGCGTAAGTTGCAATTGCCAATTCATATGCCCCATGCGCCGGAAGGCGAGTTCCGCCCCGGACAGGTAGAATTCAAACATCCGGCAGAAACGTTCATCGTAAAGCGAGGCAATGGCATCCCGATTGCCGGCAAAGCGGGCCCGCCAATGGGCGATGGTTTTCGCATAATGCAAGCGGAGGATTTCGATATCCGTCACGAAAAGCCCGGATTTTTCCACCGCCGGCAGAACTTCCGAAAGGGCGGGGGAATAGCCGCCCGGGAATATGTATTTCGCAAACCAAGGATTGGTGGAACCCGGCCCATCCGCGCGGCCTATGGCATGGATCAGCGCCACGCCCTGCGGCTTCAGCGCGCGGCGGATCAGGCGGAAAAAGCCTGGGTAATGCTGCAAGCCCACATGTTCAAACATGCCAACGGAGACAATGCGATCCACGGGCTGGCGCCAATCCCGATAATCCATCAGCGCAAAGCGCACCTGCCGGGAAAGCCCGGCTTCTTCCGCCCGCGCACGCGCCACCGCCAATTGTTCAGTGGATAGCGTAATGCCGGTGACCTGCGCGCCCCATTCCCGCGCCAAGGTCAGCGCCATGCCACCCCAACCGCAGCCAATATCCAAAACCTCCAACCCTGGGCGGTCCAGCTTCAGCTTGGCGGCGATATGGCGCTTCTTTGCCATCTGCGCTTCTTCCAGGCTTTCATTGCCGGTCTGAAAATAGGCGCAGGAATATTGCCGGTCCCGGTCCAGAAACAGCGCATAAAGGCGCCCATTCAAATCATAGTGATGCGCCACATTGCGCCGTGCGCGTGGCGCGGGGTTGAACTGGTCCAGCCGCCGCTTCGCCCAGCGCGCCCATTCCAGCGCCTTTTCCGCCGGGTGCGTACCGCCATTCATCAGATTGAGCGTCAGCAAATCCAGCACTTCATGCAGCGTGCAATCTTCTGGCTGGATATCGCCTTCCATATAGGCTTCCCCAAAAGCCAAGGCGGGGTTGAGCCCAAGGCGATGCAGCACAGCGCGGGAACGCACGGAAAATCCCACCACCGGCCCCTGGCCAGAGCCATAGGATCGCACCTCACCCTGCGGCAGGCGCACATGGAGCGTGCCGTGTTGCATCAGGCGCTTCATGGAAAGATCGAACAGCACTGCGCGTTTCCCTTGCCGATGCGGTGATATCCGCATCAGCAAGGCGCTTTGCGCAACACAAGAAGCCGTGAGGGTTTCTTGTTACTCGGCCGCCCCGCGCAGCCCATCCCACCAGGGGCAGGCGCCAGGCATCAGGGTGTGATTGCCGGGCAGCACCTGTACCGGTGCCCTTTCGCCGCGCGCAGCGGCTGCCATGCGCATCTCCCGCCCCTTAGCCACTGCCTCCGGCCCGGCCCAATGCCGGTCATGGCCCCAAAGGCTCGGCCCGCTATCCATGCGTTCCGCGCGCCAGGTTGCGGGTTCAATATGCCGTCCGCCCCAGCCATACTCGACCAGAAATCCGCCTGGCGTGCGCGCGTAAAAGCTCGTCATCCAATCATTGGTATGGCGGCCAAGCGTGGTGCCGATGCGCCCTTCTTCAGACAGCGCAATATCATAGCCCTGCCCGACATCATCCAGGCTGAGGCATTCCATCATCAGATGATGCAAGGAAGCCTTGCCGGTTTCGATCAAGGCCAGCGAATGATGCCGGCCATTCACATGCATGAAATAGGCGCGGAAGGGGTTTTCCACCCAATCAGAAAGGCCAAAGCCCAGCACTTCCCGATAGAAGGGCAGCACATCTTCAACGCGCGGCACATTCAACACCGCATGGCCCATGCCAAGCGGCCCGGTGCGAAAACCCGAAATCGCGCGGCCAGGAATGAAGGGCTTTTCCGTCACTTCCGGCCCATGGAACAATTCCACGCGATTGCCGAGCGGATCAGCGGTTACGATCAATTCCGCCACACGCCGGCGGGCCGCCAGCGCAGCACTTCCCAACGCCACGCGATGCCCCGCCGCTTCCAGCCGTGCCGCCATGGCTTGAAGCGTCGCCGCATCCGCGACTTCCCAGCCAAAGGCGCCAAGCCCGTCATGCGCATCGGCGCTGATGATCACGCGCTGGCGCCGATCATCCAT
>CAIMVB010000396.1 GCA_903844785.1 uncultured Rhodospirillales bacterium
CCACTTCGCCAGCGGTGACATCAAGCGAAACATCATCAAGTGCGGCGATGGCACCGAAATTGAGGCGCAGCGCCTTGGCTTCAAGCAGGGTTTTCATTCTGCTGCCGCCTTCGGTGCTGCCTGCCTTTCCTGGCAGTAATCCGTATCGGAACAGATGAAGGCGCGCCCGCCTGCATCATCTGTCACAAGCTCATCCAAATAGCTGGTTGTACTGCCGCAAATTGCGCAAGCCTGCGGCGCGCGAATGGGGCGGAAGGGGTGGTCTTCAAAATCCAGGCTGCGGACCGCCGTATAGGGTGGCACGGCATAGATACGCTTTTCCCGCCCGGCGCCGAAAAGCTGCAAGGCGGCCATCTGGTGCATCTTTGGATTGTCGAAGGCAGGAATGGGGGATGGCGACATCAGATAACGTTCATTTACCATCACGGGGTAATCATAGGCCTTCGCGATGTGGCCAAGCCGCGCGATATCCTCATAAAGCCTGACATGCATCAGCCCGTAATCGGCCAGAGCATGCAAACGCCGGGTTTCGGCACGATGCGGTTCTAGCCTAAACAAGGGCTCGGGCTGCGGCACCTGATAGACCAGGATTTGATTTTCCGTGAGCGGCTTTTCCGGAATGCGATGGCGCGTCTGGATAATACTCGCCTCACCAGTTGCATCCGTGGTGGCAATGCCGGCCACGCGGGTGAAGAAGCGGCGGATGGAAACCGCATTCGTCGTATCATCCGCGCCCTGGTCAATCACCTTCAGAACATCGGCGGGGCCTAGGATGGAGGCCGTTACCTGAATGCCGCCCGTACCCCATCCATAAGGCAGCGGCATTTCGCGCGCACCGAAGGGGATTTGGTGGCCAGGGATCGCCACGGCCTTCAATATGGCGCGGCGGATCATGCGCTTTGTCGCCTCATCCAGATAGGCGAAGTTGTAGCCGGCTTCGGTCATTCCGCGGCCTCCCGCAACTCGGCTTCGGCGGTTCGGCGAATGGTGCGTAGATTTTCCAATTCGCTTTGGAAATCCACGTAATGTGGCAGCTTCAAATGCTCCACAAAGCCGGTCGCTTCGATATTATCCGAATGATACAGCACAAATTCTTCCTGCTGCGCGGGCGCATCCGCTTCTTCGCCTAATTCGCGCGCCCGCAACCCGCGATCCACCAGCGCCATAGACATGGCCCGCCGCTCTCCATGGCCGAATACCAACCCATAGCCGCGGGTGAATTGCGCGGGTTCCGTCCGGCTGCCCTTGAATTGATTGACCATCTGGCATTCGGTGATGCCGATATCGCCGATATCAATGGCAAAACCGAGTTCCGGCGGGGTGATTTCAACGCCAATATGGCCGACGCGGATTTCACCCACAAAGGGATGCGCATTGCCATAGCCGCGCTGCGTGGAATAACCGAGTGCCAGCAAAAACCCCTCATCACCACGCGCCAGGTTTTGCAAGCGCACCGGGCGCGGCGCAGGGAAGCTGAGTGGCTCACGGGTCAAATCACCAGGGTCTGCTTCGCTGAGTGCTTCGCGCTGCATCAGCCCCTCACGCGCCAGGATCTCCGTCACGCGCGGGGTTTCAGCAAGATCAGCGAGGGCTTCCGGCGTTGCGGGCGCTTCACGCCCTTCGGCAGCTAGG
This sequence comes from uncultured Rhodospirillales bacterium, assembly GCA_903844785.1. Taxonomy (GTDB): domain Bacteria; phylum Pseudomonadota; class Alphaproteobacteria; order Acetobacterales; family Acetobacteraceae; genus Neoroseomonas. The sequence continues at coordinate 1,633 of CAIMVB010000396.1, forward strand.
GCGAAATCAAGCAGGCGATGCGTATAATCGAAAGTCGGCCCCAAAACCTGCCCACCCGGCAAATCCTTATACGTGGCACTGATGCGCCGGCGGAGCCGCATACGGCTGGTCTCAAGCGGCAGGGAAGCACCAAAGCGGGGCAGGGTGGTGCGATAGGCGCGCAGTAAAAACGCCGCCTCAATCAAATCCCCCTTCGCCTGTTTGATGGCAAGGGCAGCAAGAAAGCGATCATGGCAGGAACCTTCCGCCATCACACGATCAACGGCAAGCGCCATTTGTTGTTCGATTTGCGCGACGCTAAGTTCCGGCAGCGCCGTATCGCCGCGGCGCGTTTCATCCAACCAGGTATGGGCAGCGCTGATCGCCTTTTCGCCGCCTTTGACTGCGACATACATGATCAGCCCTCCGCAATCATGACGCTGCGCGGTAGCGCTGCGATGCTATCCCCAGCGCAAAGCAACACATCCACGCCGCGCGGAAACAGCGCTTGGTTGCGCGCCCAGGCCGAGACGAAATCCGCGGGCGCCCCCAGCACGCGCAGGTGATGTTCATGCTGAATGCCAGGCCCCGTCAGGCGCCAACCCTCATCAGCAATTAGCCCGGCCACTTGTAGGATGAGTGTGGCGCCAAGCTGCGGGTCTTCATCCGTGCCGATATCAAGCGCTGCAAGTGAAGGGGCAGGACCGCAAGAAAGGACGAAGCGCGCGGCGCCGATATCGCCCGTGATGGGCGCGCCACAATGAAAGCGCAGCCATGCGGCTACTGCTTCATCAGTATCCAGCCAAAGTGGCGTATCGGCATCGGCCAGGCTCAGCAGTGCCGCGCCGGCGGCGGTGCAAAGCGGGGCGGGTGGCGTGATGTGTGCCGCGATGCGCTGAATGCGGCCAGGGCGGCTCATGGCTTCCAGAATCGCGCGGAAGCATGCCTGCGCATCCAGAACGGGATCGGCGAAGCCGGGGGTCAACTGCTTCATCGCATGGTCGCCATGGTGAAGAAATCAACGCGCGTGGCGGCGGCCTTACGCGCTTCGGTAGCGCGCGCAGCCTGCTGCGCACTGGCCAGCGGTTCAATTATGCTTTGCAGCAGCGCGGGTTGCAGTGCCTGGTCTTGCAATGCCGCATCCAGCAGCGCTGCAAGCCTGGCCTTTGAGTGATCACGGCCAGCAATATAGGCGTGCCCTATATGTGCGCCGAGGCGAACCGCACAGCGCGTGACGGTCATTTCACCAAGATTGAAGGCATCACCATCACCGCCGGCGCGGCCACGCACCATAACAAGGCCGGTTTCCGGCGCGCGCAGTGTTTCGGCTTCCGGCAAGGGGTCAAGGGCTGCAAGCCTGGCCGAGAGTTCCTCGGCCGAGGCCCGCGCGAGGATCGCCATCCAGCCTTGCCGTTGTGTCGTGGGGGAGGGGGTTTTTGTCTGGGTCATATCACTTGTCTAGACC
>CAIMVB010000397.1 GCA_903844785.1 uncultured Rhodospirillales bacterium
GATCGCCCACCGATGCGGCTAGGCCCACCTGCGCCAGTACCTCGGCCGCCTTGTCACGGGCGCGCGCGCGGGTGATGCGCTTTTGCGCCAGCAGCTTGAAGCAGACATTTTCCCATACCGGCAGGCTATCAAACAGCGCACCATTCTGAAACAACATGCCGATGCGGTCATTCAGCGCTTCACGTTCACGCCTGGGCAGTTTCAGAATGTTCTGGCCGTCAATTTCAATGCTGCCGGCATCGGGTTCAATCAGCCCCAGGATGCATTTGATGGTGACGGATTTGCCGGAACCCGAACCGCCCAGAATCACCATGCCATGCCCGGCACGGATATCCAGATCCACGCCATCCAGCACCTGCTTCGGCCCAAAGGCTTTGGACAGCCCACGCAGACGGATTTTCGGCACTGCGTCGCTCATCGTGCGAAGAACATCTCGGTGATGATGTAATCCAGCGCGAGAATAAGGATGGAGGAAATCACCACCGCCGAGGTTGTCGCCGCGCCCACGCCCTGCGCCCCGCCCCGGCTATTATAGCCGCACCAGCAGCCCATCAGCGCGATCACAAAGCCAAACACGGATGCCTTCACGAGGCCCGAGACCACATCCATGGTCTGCATGAAATCCAGCGTGGCGCGCAAATACCCGGCCGAGCTGAAGCCAAGCTTCGCCGTACCGATCAGCCAGCCGCCCATCACCCCCAGAATATCGGCAATCAGCACCAGGAAGGGCAAAGCAACGGTGCCGGCCAAAAGCCGAGGCGCCACCAGGTATTTCATCGGGTTGGTCGAAAGCGTGGTCAGCGCATCTATCTGATCCGTCACGCGCATGGTGCCGATTTCCGCCGCGAAGGAAGCGCCGATCCGCCCGGCCACCATCAGCCCGGCAATCACCGGGCCCAATTCGCGCGTGATGGAAAGCACAACGACATTCGCGACCGCCCCTTCGGCATTGAAGCGCGCAAAGCCAGTATAGGTTTGCAGCGCCAGCACCATGCCGGTGAAAATCGCGGTCATCGCCACCACGGGCAGGGAGAAATAGCCAATCTCGATCACATGGCGCAGGAACAACCGGCCGTAGAAAGGCGGGCGAAACAAGTGTGAAATGCCTTGCAGCGCAAACAGCACCAGGGCGCCGGTTGCTTGCAGCGCGCCCAACACGCCACGTCCCAGCGCCGCGACAGGGTTCAGGATCGCGCCCAAGCTCAGCCCGCCCCATAGGCGCGGCGATACCGCGCGCCAAAAGATGTTAGGATTTCATAGCCAATCGTGCCCGCCCGCGCCGCCAGATCATCCGGCGAAGGGGCAGCGCCGCCGATCAAAGTCACGGTATCGCCAGGCACCAGGCCCGGCGCATCCGTGACATCCAGCGTGATCAAATCCATGGAAACGCGCCCCACCATGGGCAGGATCAGGCCGCGATAAGCCGCCCCCCCCTGCCCGGAAAGGCTTCTGAGGTAGCCGTCCGCGTAGCCAACCGCAATGGTGGCGATGCGGCTTGGTCGCGCCGCCACGAAGGAAGCGCCATAGCCCACGCTTGCCCCGGCCGGGATATCGCGGATTTGCAGCACCGGCGCTTCCAGCCGCAGCACCTGCCGCATGGGGTTCGGCGCCCCAGGCGTGGGGTTGATGCCATAAAGCGCGCAGCCGGGCCGGGAGAGGTCTGATGCGTAATCGCTGCCCAGAAACAGGCCGGAAGAATTGGCGAAGGACCGCCTAAGCTTAGGCAGGGCCGCGCAGGCGCGGGCAAACCGCGCCGCCTGTTCCGTATTCAGCGCGTGGTCCGCTTCATCCGCGCAGGCCAGATGCGTCATGACATAAAGCAGATCGAGCCCCGCCAGCAGGGAATGATCCGCGGCAAGCCGCGCCTGTTCCGCCGCATCCAGCCCAAGCCGCGCCATGCCTGTATCCAGATGCAGCAGCGCCCGCCTTGCCTGCCCGGCACTGCGCCCGGCGGCGGCATGGGAATGCACATCACCAAGGCTATTCAGCACCGGGACCAGTGCCGCATCGCCATCCGCGCCCGGCGCAAAACCATTCAGCACGGCAATCATCGGCCCCGGGCCAAGTGTTTCGCGCAGCACGATCCCTTCGGCCAGATGCGCCACAAAGAAATGCCGACAGCCGGCAGCGTGCAAGGCCGGCGCCACCCTATCGGCACCCAGCCCATAGGCATTGGCCTTCACCACGCCAGCGACTGCCCCCGGCGCGGCACGCGCGGCCAGCAAGCGCCAATTTTCCGCAATGGCAGCCAGATCAATATGCAGAATGGCGGAGGGATCCATCAGCAGGAACCAGGATCAGCCGCCATAGCCATCATCATGCTGCGTATCCAAATCACCAAAGCGGGTGAATTCAGCTTCAAAGAACAGCTTGATGGTGCCGGTGGGGCCATGGCGCTGCTTGGCGATGATCAATTCCGCCTTGTTATGCGCTTCTTCCATATCCTTCTGCCACTTATCCAAGGCACCCTGGAATTTTTCGGCATTGTCGTAGGAAAGTTCCTTCGGCGCGCGCTGCATCAGGTAATATTCATCGCGATAGACGAACATCACCACATCGGCGTCCTGTTCGATCGAACCCGATTCACGCAAATCCGAAAGCTGCGGGCGCTTATCCTCTCGGCTTTCTACGGCGCGCGAAAGCTGGGAAAGCGCAATCACGGGCACCGATAATTCCTTGGCCAAGGCCTTCAGGCCCTGGGTGATCATGCTGATTTCCAAGACGCGGCTTTCCGGGCGTGTGCCCGCGGCGGGGCGCATCAACTGCAGATAGTCCACCACAATCAAATCAAGCCCCTTGGTGCGCTGCAAACGCCGGCAGCGCGTACGCAGCGCCGAAATGCTGATGGCCGGCGTGTCATCAATATTCAGCGGCAGGGATGCCAATTCGCGGCTGACTTCCAGGAACCGGTCAAAATCACGCTGGCTGATTTCGCCGCGCCGGATGCGGTCCCCGGAAATGCGCGATTCTTCGGCAAGCAAGCGCGTTGCCAATTGATCCGCGCTCATTTCCAGCGAAAACAGCGCAACCCCGCCCTTCGGCACCGCGTTGGGGTCGGCTTCCTGGGCGCTGCGCAGCACTGCCTTCGCCGCGCCGAAGGCAATTTTAGTAGCCAGCGCGGTTTTGCCCATGCCGGGGCGGCCCGCGATGATGAGCTGATCCGAAGGATGCAGCCCGCCGGTTTTGGTATCCAGATCGCGCAAGCCAGTGGCAAGGCCGGAAACCCCGCCCGGCGTGGTGAAGGCTTTTTCGGCGTGCTGAACCGCAATGGTCAGGGCGCGTTCAAAAGTCAGGAAGC
>CAIMVB010000398.1 GCA_903844785.1 uncultured Rhodospirillales bacterium
AGGCGGGCCACGGCATCGCCGCGGCGCTGCAGAAAAGCGCCCTCGGCCTTGCCCAAAGCCTTTTGCAGCCTGGCATCGCCAATGGCGCGGGCAGCGTTTTCCTTGAATTGCGGCGAGGTGATCTGAACCACGGCGGACACCCTATTGCTTTTGCGGCGTAGTGTAGCGCAGCCGGGGCGCTTGGTCAGGGGGGTTTGCGCGCGGCGGCCAGCTTTCCTAACCTTCAACCATTATTTTTCGGGAGGAAGCCATGGCGCAGCATAATCGGCCAATTTCGGGGGTTTTCGCATGAATATCGCGGCCTTGCCTGCCCGCGCCGCCACGGCGCCGGGCCTGGCGCGCTGGGGGCGCGACCTGACGGCGGATGTCCTGTTCAGCGTTGGCGATGCCGCCTGGATTCTGGCGATCCATAAGGGGGTGCTGATATCCGCCAACCCCGCACCCGCCCTCATGCCCAGCTATGACCTGGCCATCCGTGCGGGGGCCGAGGATTTCGCGCGCTTCCTGCAAGACCCGCCGCCACCTGGTTGGCACGACATTATGGGGCTGGTGCGCCTTGGCACCTTCAAGGTCGAAGGCAATGTCGCGCTGTTTATGGCGCATATTTTCTGGTTCAAGGGCGTGCTGGCCCTGCTGAGGGAGCCCCGCGCATGATCGAAGCCATTACCGGGCGCTATATGCGCCTTGAACTCGAAGGCCGGGCGCATCGGCTTTATTTCGAAGAAGCCGGCCAAGGTATCCCACTTTTGCTGCTGCATACGGCGGGCAGTGATGGTCGCCAGTGGCGTAGCCTGCTGAATGATGCAGAGGTAACATCACGCTTTCGCTGCGTGACCTTTGATATGCCCTGGCATGGCAAATCCAGCCCGCCCGAGGGCTGGGAGAAGGAAACCTATCAACTCACCACCGCGCGCTATACCGGCATGATCATGGCGGTGGCCCGCGCGCTTGGCCTTGATAGGCCCGTGGTAATGGGCTGTTCGATTGGCGGGCGCATTGTGCTGGATTTGGCCGCCGAACACGCGGATGAATTGCGCGGCGTGATCGGGCTGCAATCGGCAGCATTTCTTTCGCCCTATTACGATACATCCTGGCTGCATCACCCGCATGTGCATGGCGGGGAGGTTTGCGGCGGCATTGTCTCCGGCCTTATTGGCCCACATGCGCCAGAGGCTTCGCGTTGGGAAACGCTATGGCATTACATGCAAGGTGGCCCCGGTGTGTTTCGTGGCGATTTGCATTTCTATAAGGGCGAAGGCGATTTGCGCCCCAAGCTTGCGCGCATAGATACTAAGCGATGCCCCGTGCATATGCTGACCGGCAATTATGATTATTCCTGCAAGCCCGAGGATACGGAAGCCACCGCCGCCGCCATCCCTGGTGCCAAGGTGCAGATCATGAATGGCCTTGGCCATTTCCCGATGAGCGAAGATTACGCCGCGCTGCGCCCCTATTTGCTACCGGTGCTGGCGGAATTTCAGGAGCGCGGGTGAGCGGCCCTTCTAGGCCGCAATCCTGTCAATCCGATCGCGCAGGCGATACCAACCACCAATGATGGGCAGGAACCAATTCGGGTTGCCGTTGTATAAAGCAACCGTTGGGAATTCCAGCCCATCCAAGGCAAAGCGCTGATTGGCCGCACCCGCGATTTTCAGCGCGGCATTATGGCCAAGCCAGGTTGCCATGGCGACACCGGAACCCTGGCAACCTGCCGCGTAATGAATGCCATCCTGCACGCCGATATGCGGCAGAAAATCGAAGGTGAAGGCCACATTCCCCGTCCAGGCATGGGTGATTTTCACTTTACTGAGTTCGGGGAAGACTGCCGTCATGAAGGAATGCAAACGCGGCGCTGCGGCTTCTGGCGCATTCGGGCCAAAGCGCGCCCGCCCACCCCAGAGAATGCGATTACCATAGGGCGCAGGGCGAAAATAATTCAGCACGCGCTTGGTATCGCTAATCATGCGCCGGCCAGGGAAAAGCCGGTCAATGGTTTCAGCGGGTAGTTCCTCGGTCGCGATGATATAGGACGCCACGGGTACCATGCGCCGCGCGAGCCAGGGCATGGCGCTTTGCCCATCCGCCCCGCGTGAATAGCCATTGGTCGAGACCAGTACTGCATCAGCGCGCAGTTCTCCGCGATTGGTGGCGATGCGAAAGCCGGAACCATCGGCGCGAATGCCGGCCACACGTGTGTTATCCACCAGGTTTGCACCAGCGCGTTCCGCCGCCGCGGCCAGACCGCGCGCATATTTGCCAGGATGGATGCTGCCCGTCGCGGCTGCCTTCATGCCGCCGTGATAATGGGAAGAACCCAGCGCTTCATGCTGGCGCGAAGGCGGCAACATTTCCGTGGGCAGGCCGGTAACATCCGCAATGTAATCCGCCTGCCGCGCCAGCGCATCGTAATGTTTGGGTGTCCAGGCGGCGACGAAACGCCCGCAGCGCGTGTAATCGCATTCAATCCCCTCACGCGCGATGGTTTCTTCAATGAAGGGAAAGGAAGCAGCAGCGGCCATGGCGATATTGCGCGCCTGTTCAGCGCCAAGTTTTTCTGCCAGCGCCGTGCGCGCCACCTTCAAGCCGCCTGAAACCATGCCACCATTGCGCGAAGAAGCACCCCAGCCAATGCGTTCCGCATCCAGCACTGTTACCTTATGGCCAAGGCGTGCCAGGCTTAGCGCCGCAGAAAGCCCTGCATATCCGCCACCAATCACAGCGACCGGCGTATGGTCGGGCAAGGGCGTGTTACGCTCCGGTGGTTCCGCTGCTTCCCACCACCAAGGGCTGGTCTTGAATTCCGATGCGAAGAGGGTGTTAGCCATGCCTTCAAGCCGTCTTGGATTCTTGCAAGCCCAATTCGCGCGTCATTTCTTCCCGCATCATGAATTTTTGCATCTTGCCCGTCACAGTCATGGGGAAGCTATCAACAAATTTAATATGCCGCGGCACCTTGTAATGCGCGATTTGCCCGGCGCAGAAGGCGCGCACGTCATCCGCTGTCAGGTGTTCATGCGTGCGCAACTTGATCCAGGCGCAGAGTTCCTCACCAAAGCGCGGATCGGGTACGCCGAAAACCTGCACATCTTCAATCTTGGGATGGCGATAGAGAAATTCTTCTACCTCACGCGGGTAGATATTCTCACCACCACGGATCACCATATCCTTGATACGGCCAACGATATTGCAGAAGCCTTCCTCATCAATCGTCGCCAGATCGCCGGTATGCATCCAGCGCGCCGCATCAATGGCCTGCGCGGTGCGTTCCGGGTCTTCCCAATAGCCAAGCATGACAGCATAGCCACGGGTACAAAGCTCACCAGCAACGCCGCGCGGGACAACGCGGCCTTCACTGTCAATGATCTTCACTTCCAGATGCGGCTGCACACGCCCCACGGTGGAAACGCGCCGATCCAGCGGGTCATCCACGCTGGTCTGGAAGCTGACAGGGCTGGTTTCTGTCATGCCGTAGGCAATGGTGATTTCGCGCAGGTTCATGGCATCCACCGCGCGGCGCATCACCTCAATCGGGCAAGGTGCGCCGGCCATAATACCAGTACGAAGCGATGAAAGATCGAAATTGCGGAACTCCGGATGTTCCATCTGCGCGATGAACATGGTCGGCACGCCATGCAGGCCGGTGCAGCGTTCCTCCGCCACGGTTTGCAGGGTGGCGAGCGGATCAAACCCCTCACCCGGATAAACCATTGCCGTACCATGCGTGGTGCAGGCCAGATTGCCAAGAACCATCCCGAAGCAATGATAAAGCGGCACCGGAATGCACAGCTTATCCTGCGGCGTCAGCTTCATCGCTTCCCCGATGAAGTAACCATTATTCAGGATATTGTGGTGTGTCAGCGTCGCACCTTTGGGCGCGCCCGTGGTACCAGACGTGAATTGGATATTGATGGGATCATCAAATTGCAGCTTACCCGCCAGATCGCGTAAGCGTTCATGATGCGCCGGCGCGCCCATATCCAGAATGCTGTTAAAGGGAATCATGCCAGGTTCGGGATTGGCATTGATTTCAATCACCATCTCAAGCTTTGGCAACTTCTCCGCGGAAAGCCTACCCGGCAAGGCATGTGCCAATTCCGGCGCCAGCGTATTGACCATGCCAACATAGTCGGATGTTTTGAAGCGTGTGGCGATAATCAGCGCGCGGCAGCCCACCTTGTTCAGCGCATATTCCAATTCGGAAAGCCGATAGGCGGGATTGATATTCACCAGCACCAACCCAGCCTTGGCGGTGGCGAATTGGGTGATGACCCACTCCGCATTATTGGGCGACCAGATGCCGACGCGATCCCCCGGGTGCAGGCCAAGCGCCAACAGGCCAGCGGCAAAGGCATCCACCTTGGCGCCGAGTTCCGCATAACTCCAGCGAATGCCCTGTTGGCGCACAATAAGGCCCGGGCGATCCCCCCATTGGGCCACGGTGCGCGCAAAATTGGTCCCGATGGTCTCACCGATCAGGGGCTGGTCGCTTTGGCCAGTTACATAGCTAAGGGCGGGGCTGGTCATTTGGCTTCTCCCTGGGCGTTCCTTGGGCGTTCCCCATTCTTGGCGGGGCAGCGCGATGATTGCAATATTTGCTTGGCCTTGGCGCCGCCCGCGCCTATCCTTGGCCCAAGAAAATTGATGGAACGCGATAGGTTGCGCATGGCCAATATTCCAAACCGCCTTCCGGGGCTTGATTTCGATCTCGGCGAGACTGCCGATATGCTGCGTGATCAGGTGGCAAGCTTTTCCGCTGATGAAATCGCACCGCGCGCGGCGGAGATAGACAAGACCAATGATTTTCCCGCCGATCTTTGGCGTAAATTCGGCGATCTTGGCGTGCTTGGCATCACGGTTGACGAAGATCATGGCGGCGCCGGCATGGGGTATTTGGAACATGTGGTGGCGATGGAGGAAATCTCTCGCGCATCAGCCTCAGTTGGGCTTTCCTATGGCGCGCATTCCAATCTCTGCGTCAATCAAATCTCCCGCAACGGCAATGAGGATCAGAAGCGGCGCTATCTGCCTAAGCTGATTTCGGGCGAGCATGTGGGCGCGTTGGCGATGAGCGAACCAGGCGCCGGTTCCGATGTGGTTTCCATGCGGTTACGCGCCGAAAAGCGCGGCGATCGCTATGTGCTGAATGGCACGAAGATGTGGATCACCAATGGACCGGATGCGGATGTGTTGGTGATTTACGCGAAAACCGATCCTTCAGCCGGCCCCAAAGGCATTACCGCCTTCCTTGTGGAAAAGAGCTTCCCCGGTTTTTCCTGCGCGCAAAAGCTGGATAAGCTTGGCATGCGCGGATCCAATACCGGTGAATTGGTGTTTCAGGATTGTGAAGTGCCGGCGGAGAATGTGCTCGGCGAAGTCAATGGCGGCGTGCGCGTGTTGATGAGCGGGCTTGATTACGAACGTGCCGTGCTGGCGGCTGGCCCGCTTGGCATTATGCAGGCCTGCATGGATATCGTGCTGCCTTATGTGCATGAACGTAAGCAATTCGGCCAGGCGATTGGTGAATTCCAGATCATGCAGGCGAAAATCGCCGATATGTACACCACCATGAATGCAGCGAAATCCTATATCTACACTGTCGCCAAAGCCTGTGATCGTGGGCAGACAACGCGCAAGGATGCCGCCGGTGCCATTCTATACGCCGCGGAAAAAGCCACCTGGATGACGCTGGAAGCCATTCAATGCCTCGGCGGCAATGGTTATATCAATGATTACGCCACGGGCCGCCTGTTGCGTGATGCGAAGCTCTATGAAATCGGCGCCGGTACCTCGGAAATTCGGCGCATGCTGATTGGGCGGGAATTGTTCCGCGAAACCGCATGAGCATTCTGCGCAGCACGCTCGATCCGGGTAGCGAAAACTTCACGGCCAATGCTGCCGCCATGGCGGCGTTGGTAGCCGATTTGGAAACAACCATCGCGACAACCGAACAGGGGGGCGGCAAGGCGGCGCGGGATAAGCATCTGGCACGCAATAAGTTGCTGCCGCGCGAAAGGGTGCGCGCGCTGATCGATCCTGGTTCGCCTTTTCTGGAATTTTCGCAACTCGCCGCGTATGGGCTTTATGGTGGGGAAGTCCCTTGCGCGGGCCTCATTTCCGGCATTGGCCGCGTTGCAGGTCGGGAATGTGTGATAATCGCCAATGATGCCACCGTGAAGGGTGGCACTTACTTTCCACTCACGGTGAAGAAGCACGTGCGCGCGCAGGAAATCGCCCGCGCCAATCGGCTGCCCTGTATTTATCTGGTGGATTCCGGTGGCGCTTTTCTGCCGCAGCAGGATGAGATTTTTCCAGACCGGGAGCATTTCGGCCGCATCTTCTTCAACCAGGCCAATATGTCGGCGGAAGGCATTCCGCAAATCGCAGTCGTCATGGGAAGCTGCACGGCAGGCGGCGCCTATGTGCCCGCCATGTCTGACGAAAGCATTATCGTCCGCCAACAGGGTACCATCTTTCTGGGTGGTCCGCCCTTGGTGCGCGCCGCCACTGGTGAGGTTGTCACCGCCGAAGAATTAGGCGGCGCCGATGTGCATGCCCGCCAATCCGGCGTGGTGGATCATTACGCGCAGGATGACCGGCATGCGCTGGCAATTTGCCGACGCATCATCGCGGGGCTTGGGCCACGCATCGCGCCACAAGTGGCGCTGAAGGCGCCGCGTGACCCGCTTTACGATACGCGTGAATTACTGGGCGTAGTGCCTGCCGATATTCGCGCGCCCTATGATGTGCGCGAAGTGATTGCGCGCCTGGTGGATGGCAGCGAATTCGATGAATTCAAGCGACTATATGGCACCACACTGGTCTGCGGTTTTGCGCATCTTCATGGTTATCCGGTCGGCATCCTCGCCAATAACGGCATCCTGTTTTCGGAATCGGCGCTGAAGGGTGCGCATTTCATTGAACTTTGCTGCCAGCGCGGCATTCCGCTGCTCTTCTTGCAGAATATCTCTGGCTTCATGGTGGGGCGTAAATATGAAGCAGGCGGCATTGCGCGGGATGGCGCGAAGCTGGTCACCGCGGTTGCGACTGCCGGCGTGCCGAAATTCACGGTGGTGATCGGCGGCAGCTACGGTGCTGGCAATTACGGCATGTGTGGGCGCGCTTATGACCCACGCTTCATGTTCATGTGGCCTAATGCGCGTATTTCCGTGATGGGTGGCGAACAGGCGGCCAGTGTTCTGGCGCAAATCCGGCGCGATAATATGGAAGCGCAAGGCAAGGAATGGCCCGCAGAGGAAGAAGAAAGCTTCAAGGCCCCGATCCGCGCCAAATACGAAACCGAAGGCCATCCCTATCACGCCAGTGCACGGCTTTGGGATGATGGCATCATCAACCCCGCCGATACACGCCGTATTCTGGGGCTTGCCCTTTCCGCCGCGCTCAATGCGCCCATTGAAAAAACGCGCTTCGGCGTGTTCCGCATGTAGGGGGCGGCCATGTTCCAAAGCCTTCTGATCGCCAATCGCGGCGAAATCGCTTGCCGCATTATTCGCACCGCGCGCCGCATCGGGCTCCGCAGCATTGCGGTTTTTTCCGATGCTGATGAAGCGGCGCAACATGTACAAATGGCCGATGAGGCCATTCACATCGGTGCCGCGCCTGCGCGCGAAAGCTATCTGAACATCAGCGCTATCATCGCCGCCGCAAAGCGCGCGGGGGCAGAAGCGATCCATCCCGGCTATGGCTTCCTGTCCGAAAATCCAGCCTTCGCGGAAGCCTGCGCGGCGGCGGGCATCATCTTTGTCGGGCCGAGTGCTGCTGCCATGCGCGCCATGGGCTCCAAAGGCTCAGCCAAGGCGTTGATGGAAAAGGCCGGCGTGCCGCTGCTGCCTGGCTATCACGGTGCAGAACAGGACGCAGCGTTTCTGGAAGGTGAAGCAAAGCGCATCGGCTTCCCCCTTGTCATCAAGGCGGTTGCCGGCGGCGGCGGGCGCGGCATGCGCGTGGTGCGCGCGGCGGCAGATTTCGTGGATGCGCTGCAATCTGCGCGGCAGGAAGGCGCTTCGGCCTTTGGTGATGATCGCGTGCTGATCGAACGCTATCTGGAACGCCCACGCCATATTGAAGTGCAGGTATTCGGCGACAGCCACGGCAATACGGTGCATTTGTTTGAACGCGATTGTTCCGCGCAGCGCCGCCATCAAAAGGTGATTGAAGAAGCCCCGGCACCCGGCATCAGTGCCGAGATGCGTGAATCCATGGGTGCCGCCGCGGTGGCCGCCGCCAAGGCAGTGAAGTATCAGGGCGCCGGCACGGTTGAATTCATCGCGCAAGATGGCGGCTTCTATTTCCTGGAAATGAATACGCGCCTGCAAGTCGAACATCCGGTGACAGAAGCCATTACTGGCTTTGATCTGGTGGAATGGCAATTGCGCGTTGCTGCCGGCGAAAGGCTGCCGCTACGGCAGGAAGATATCCGCGCCCAGGGCCATGCGATGGAATTGCGGCTTTACGCGGAAGACCCAGCGCGGGATTTCGCGCCTTCCATCGGTACGCTGGAAGTCTTCCGGCTTTCTGACCAAGGTCTGCGGATTGATAGCGGCTTTGTCGCCGGTGATCGCATCAGCATCCATTACGATGCCATGGTCGCGAAAATGATCGCACATGCGCCAAGCAGGGCAGAGGCGATTGCGCGGCTGCGCGCGGGCCTCGCGCATTCCGACATTATCGGCGTGGCGCATAATCTGGATATGCTGGATCGTATTCTGGCTCATCCAGATTTTGCCTCAGGCACGATTGATACCGGCTTTATCGGGCGAAACG
>CAIMVB010000399.1 GCA_903844785.1 uncultured Rhodospirillales bacterium
ACCACCGATGACAATACCGAAGTCGGCGGCATTGCCGGCGAAAGGCTGCGGTCCATTGTTGAACGCATCGAACGCCTGGAAGAAGAAAAAAAGGCGCTGTCGAGCGATATCAAGGATATTTTCGCGGAAGCGAAATCAGCCGGCTTTGATGTGAAGGTGCTGCGCGCCGTGATCCGCCTGCGCAAGCAGGAACCGGCGGAAGTGGAAGAACAGGAAACGCTGCTGGATCTTTATCGCCGCGCGCTTGGGATGTAGGGGCTGCGCCCCCTACACTTCAGCCTTCTGTACAATCTTTGGTGATGCGCTTGATCGTGCTTTCCCTGTTAGGTTGAGTGTGTAATGTTGTTTGCGCGGTTTGGAGGCCGTTTATTTGGATTCTGCACGTCTGTTTGCCGCCATCGGCGCCTCAGCGGGGGGCATTGAACCGCTTCGCGCCCTCCTTCATGCCGCCATTCCTGGCAGCGGTGTCAGCTACATTGTGCAAATGCACCTTGATCCTGACCGCGAAAGTTCGCTCGCGGAAATACTCGCGCGGGATTGCGCCCTGCCGGTAGAAACCGCGCAGGATGGCCAGACTATCCTGCCGGATCACGTATTGGTCATACCGCCCGGTGTGACGGCGGATATGCAGGAAGATAGGCTTATCCTGCTGCCGCAAGCCAAAACGCATCGGGATTTGCATCAGATTGATGGGTTGTTTTCTGCGGTCGCTTTGGCTGCGAAGGAACGCGCCGTTGGTGTGGTGCTTTCAGGCTTTGGCACGGATGGTACGCTTGGCATCAAGGCCATCAAGGAACATGGCGGCCTGACCATTGCCCAAGGTGGCGTGAATGATGCGCCGGGCTATCCTGATATGCCCAAAAGCGCGATCAGCGGTGGGCTGGTGGATCTGGTCTTGCCAGCCAAGGATATTCCAGCCGCGCTTGCCGCCTATGCCAAGGGTTTTCAGGATCTGGCGCTGCTCACCTCAGAAAGCAGCCGGCAGCCTGCCGATGCGGCGCGTATCATGGCGGCGCGTCGGGCCATTTGCGATGTGCTGCGCCGCGACCTTGGGCATGATTTTTCGGGCTATAAGGAAAGCAGTTTTCTCCGCCGCGTGCAGCGCCGCATGCAGGTATTGCAGGTGGGCGATATCACCGATTACGCGCAAAAGCTGAGCGGTGACCATGAAGAAGCGCGGCAATTGCTGCGTGATCTGCTGATTAACGTGACGGATTTTTTCCGCGACAAGGATGCCTTTGCGAGCCTTGCCGAAAAAATCATTCCCGCCCTGTTCAAAGGCAAAGGGGCGGAAGATTCGGTGCGCATCTGGGTGCCTGGCTGCGCCACAGGTGAAGAAGCCTATTCCATTGCGATGCTATTGAGCGAATATGCCGCTGGCCTGCGCAGCCCGCCAAGATTGCAGATCTTCGCCACAGATATTGATGAAAACGCGCTGCAAATTGCTCGCGCTGGGCATTACACAATCGCGCAATTGGATGCGGTGCCGCCTGAGCGGCTGGAACGCTTCTTTCAGCGTTCAGGTTCTGGCCGTGTGATTACGCAGGCCATCCGCGATATTTGCACTTTTTCGGTCCATAATTTGTTGCGCGACCCGCCCTTTTCCAAATTGGATCTGGTTTCTTGCAGGAATTTGCTGATTTATCTTGACGCTGAGACCCAGAAGGAAGTCTTCCCGCTATTTCATTTTGCCCTTCGGCCAAGCGGCTTCCTGTTTTTGGGTGGGGCTGAAAGTGCCGGCCAATTCGGCGATTTGTTCCGCCCTGTTGATAAGCAATTCCGCCTTTACCAGCGCCGCGATCACGCGCCGCGCCTGCATCGCCTGCCCATGCCAAGCCTAACGCCCGGTTTTCGTATGCCGCCGCGCGCCCTGCCGCCGCAGCCCGGCGATATGGGCCGCGCCATTCGATCAAGCGCGGATGCCGCCATTCTTGAACGCTTCGCCCCCGCCCATGTGGTAATCAATCAGGAAGGGGAGATTATTCATTTCTCCGCCCATACGGGCCGCTTTCTGGAACCGGCTGCGGGCCAGCCCACGCGGAGCCTATTGGCTTTGGCGCGGCGTGGCTTGCGGCTGGATTTACGCACCGCCATGCAGGAAGCCTTGCAGACTAGGCGCGTGGTATCCCGCCTGGGGCTTGATCCTGAAGGAATAGGCAAGTCGGGCCGGGTTGGCATTACCGTTGAACCGCTTGCCGATGCAGATCCGACGGAACCGCTTTTCCTGGTGGTATTCCACGAAATGGATGCGCCGGAAGTGGCCCCTGCACCAGCACCCGGTACTGTGGAAGCCGCGGCCGCGGCCGCTGAACGCGAATTGCGCGACACCCGCGAAAGACTGCAAACCCTGATCGAGGAATATGAAACCGCGGTTGAGGAATTGCGTTCAAGCAATGAAGAACTCGTCTCAGTAAATGAGGAATTGCAATCCGCGAATGAGGAGTTGGAAACCTCCAAGGAGGAACAGCAATCCGTCAATGAGGAATTGCAAACGGTCAATCAGGAATTGCAGGCCAAGGTTGAAGAATTGGATCGTACCAATTCGGATATGCGTAATCTATTTGACGCAAGCAGCCCGGCCACGATCATTTTAAGCAATGACCTGCTGATTCGCGGTTTCACGCCGGCGGTGAAGGATTTGTTCAACCTATTGCCTTCAGACCGCGGCAGACCATTCCAGGATATAGCGGGTTCGCTTGGCACGGCCCCGCTACTGGCTGATGCGAAGGCTGTGCTGGCCGGTGCCAAGCCGCCTGAGCGGCGCCTTTCCAGCCGGGATAATACCGCGCATTACCTGCTGCGCAGCCAGCCTTACTTGAATGGCGAAGGCAATGCGGATGGTGTGTTGCTGACACTGCTGGATGTGACGCAATTGGTTGAAGCGGTGGAAGCGCGTGAACAGCAAAGTTTGCTGGTGAATGAATTGAACCATCGTGTGCGCAATATGCTGCAAGTGGTTATGGGCCTGACCCGCCAGACGCTCCGGGAAGATAGGCCACCGGAAGAATTCGGTAAATTGCTGACGGGACGAATGCTGTCCCTTTCACGGTCTTATCAAATCATCGCGGAGGAAGATTGGGGCGATGTGATGCTGCAAGATTTGGTAAAGCAGCAACTTGACCCGCATCTATCAGCACCGGAACGTGCCAGCGTGACGGGACCGGAAATGATCGTCTCTCCTGCGGGGGCTGTGGCGCTTGGCCTTGTGCTGCATGAATTGGCGACAAATGCGGTGAAATATGGTGCGCTTTCAGACGCAGCGGGCAAGGTTGCTGTTTCCTGGATGATCATGGCTGAAGGCGCAGACCGCCATGTCAGGCTGAAATGGCGTGAAAGCGGCGGCCCATTGGTTGAAACCATGGAACGCAAAGGTTTTGGAACCGGGCTGATCAAAGGGCAGGTGGAACGCGCCCTTAAGGGCAGCCTTGCCCTGACCTATGGCGCGGAAGGTTTCGCCGCAGTAATGACCATTCCGCTGGATGCGACGCCGCGGATGATTTCAGCGGCGTAAGCGCTGCCTATTCCAGGCCAGCGCGGCGCTGGCCCGTAGAATTGCGGCTACGCACGTAATGATCGGTGCCTGCGCCCGGATTGTTCAAATAGAACTCATCGCGCGGGAAAACATCCGTCAGCGGCGGTTCCTGGCGTTGTTGGCCCGGCAGCCAGCGCAGCGGTGATCCAGCGAACATGCTGGCCCAATCGCCAAATTGCGTATTGCCCGAATGCAGATGCGCGACATGCGCCGGCTTGGCGAATTCCGCCGTTAGCCGGGAAGGGTCGAAAGGAATCGGGTCATTCGACCCGATCATGACGCCCGCCGGCATGAGCAGCAAAGCATGAGGAAATACAGCGGCGAAGGTTTCCACCGCGCGTTGAGTTGGCGCCCATTGAATGTAAAGCCCGCCCGGCGCCAAACGCCGGCGTGCCTGGTCGATGAATTCCGCGCTGTAAAGCAGGCCCGAATGGGATCCTTCCGGCAAAATCGCATCGGCTTCAATAATGTCGTAGCGCGTCTCTTCCTTGGCCAGCGTGCGGCGCCCATCGCCATATTCCATCTGCCAGCGCTGATCCTTGAACATCCGCGCAATGGGGCCTTCAGGATATTGGCGGCCAATTTCTTCAAGCGCCGTCAGCACGGGGGCAACCAATTCAATGGCGCGGATTTGGCTTTCCGGCCTGATACCCGCAGCCCAAGGGGTACCGCCGCTGCCAACCCCGATCACCAGCACATTTGTGGGGTTGGGGTGAATCAGTGGCCCCACCGCGCCCAGAAATTGATGAATGGGCAGAAAGGGAATGCGTCCTTGGCTGAAGCCCTGGATGAAGAAGGGGCCTTCGGCCACGCCATCCGAAGCCTTGCTGTCGCGGAAGAAGGCAACGCCGGAACGATCTTCTGCCCAGGCCACCATATGGCCCGGCCCTTCCGCATGCATACGCGACCAAAGCCCGGCATTGCCCGGCATGACCACAAGCGCAATGGCGGTTGCCACTGCCAGCCCACCTTCCACCTGCCGCCGCCAACCACCATGCCAAAGCCAGCCCAGCAGCAGCAGCAGCGACAGCACCGCGAGTAGCTTGAGCGTCCCGGCCGTGCCCAGGAAATGCAGCGTGATTAGCCCAGTGACGATGGACCCTGCCGCATTGCCGGCAATATTGGCCAATTGCACCCAGCCGACGCGCGTGCCGACACTCGCCAAATCCTGCTGCACAGCGCGCTGCACAAAAGCGAAGGTCATGCCAATCAGGAAGGAAGGCGGGCCAACTACCACCACGGCCAGGAAGATCATCATGGCCAGCGCCCCGCCATGCAGGCGCATATGGTCCACCGCCATCAGATCAGCGATGGGCCAATAGGGCATGGCAAGCCAAAGCGCCGCCAGCAGCAGCGTTGCCAGGACAAAGCCAGCGCCTTGGGTGATGAAAAATGCCGGGCGAGGGTCCTTCAAGCCGCGCACCATGCGCGCTGCCACCGCCATGCCAAGCCCATCCGCCAGCAGGAAAATCCCAAGCACGGTCGGGAAAAGATAGGCGTGGTATTGCCCCACCTGGCCCATGATGCGGACCCAGAGGATTTCCAGCGCCACAATCACATAGCCGGATAGAAAGACCAGGAAACACCACAAGGGCAGGCTACCAAACGGCGCATCCCCATCCTTGCTCGCAGGGCTGGGCGCGGGCAGGGGAAGGCCACGGAGTTGCGGCAGCATGGAAAGCGCGACCAGCGCAGCGAAAATCTCAAGCCCCGCCGCAAGCCAAAGCGCGCCGACAAAGCCAAGATTACCCACCAGCAGCCAGCCGCCCAGCAGCGCGCCAAGCCCGGCGCCGAAGGTATTCAACCCGTAAAGCGTGCCGATGCGTTCTGCCACCGTATCCAAAGCCGTTGATACCGCGCGCGCCAAAAGCGGCAGGGAAGCGCCCATCAGCGTTGTTGGCAGCACAAGCCCGGCGAAGCAAAGCGCGAAGATCATCGCCGGGTCATCCACCACCCCGGCCAAATCTGTCGCCAGCCAATCATAAAGGAATGCCTTGGACAGCAGCGCGAAAAGCCCCACCCCGGTTTCCGCCAGCGCAAAGCCAATCAAAGCGCGGGCCGGCGTGATGCGGTCCGCGATTTTGGCGCCAATGATCGAACCAATGCCAAGCCCGGCCAGGAAGGCACCAACCACAAGGGCGGCAGAAATCGTGTCAGAACCCGCGAAAATGCCAAGCATGCGCTGCCAGACAATCTGGCACAGCAGCGCGGCAAAGCCCGACGCGAAAAAGGCAACGGCCAAACGAGGCATGACCGGAAAGCTCCCCCAGAGGCGGCGATTTCACCGCATTGTGATTGGTGGGCGCAAATTACGGCGAAATTACCGCAAGGCAAGCCCCGCATCTTGCCCGAAACCGCCCCTCGGCGCTGGCTGCGCCCCGACCCGCCAAGTGGAGAGTCGGCAA
>CAIMVB010000400.1 GCA_903844785.1 uncultured Rhodospirillales bacterium
ACGCGCAAGGATATTGTGCGCATCCCGCCAGCGCTGCGCACAGGCATTCAGGTGGTGAGCATTGCGCTCGCCTGGGATGACCCCGCCGCCATTGATGCATTGCTGGACAAGGCTTTAGCCGCAAAAGCTTGAAAAACCGTCCGGACGGTATAGTTAGGGGGCATGGACACCCATGCCCCCGCAACAGATGCGCCAAGCCGCATTCTGGATGCCGCTGAAAACCTGATTATCGCGCGCGGCGTTGCTGCCCTGACGCTGGAAGCCGCGGCGCGCGAGGCCGGGGTTTCCAAGGGCGGCTTGCTGTATCACTTCGCCTCGAAGGAGGCGCTGTTGGAAGCGCTACTTGGCCGGCTTTCCGCTTTCATCGCTCAGGAATTCGCCGCTTGCGTCGCCGCTCAGCCGGAAGGCAAGGGCCGCGTGGCGCGCGCCATGCTGGAATGGGGCTTTGGGCAGGGTGATCTGGCCTGCAATGAACGCCATGAGCGGGCCGGCGCGGTGTTCCTGGCGGCCTTTCACCATGACCCAGCGCTGCTGGCGCCAATCCGTGCCGTGATTGCCGATATGCGCGCCGCTGTGGCGGCGGATGGTCTGCCGCTTGGGCATGGTGCGGCCATTATGGCTGCGGGCGATGGGCTTTTCATGGCGCGGCTGTTCAGCCTTTACGCGCCAAGCGCGACCGAATTGACGGAAATGCGCGCGGCACTTTCAGGACTTTTGGGGATTAAGTCATGACCAAGCGCGGCAAGATCATCGCAGGCCTTTTGCTGATTGGCCTTGGCGGCGGGGCGTTTTGGCATTTTCGCGCAAGTCCGCCACCACCGCCCGCCAATCCTCAGCCGGTGAATGCCGGCCCGATTGGCGTCGGCGCGCTGGGGCGCGTGGAACCGGCTTCGCGCATCAGGCGCCTTAATCAGCCCGGTGGCATGGCGGTGACGCGGCTTGATCGGCTGCTGGTCGCCGAAGGTGCGGAAGTGACGCAGGGGCAATTGCTTGCCGAATTCGCTGATGCCGCCATGAAGGATGCGGCCGCCGCCCAAGGCGAAGCCGCGGTTACCGAAGCCACCGCCAATCTGGCCCGGCTGCGCGCTGCGGGCCGCCCTTCAGAGATTGAGGCCCAGCGCGCCCGCATTGAAGCCTTCATCGCGCAGGAGGAAATCGCAAAGCGCGATGCTGAGCGGGCGGAACGCCTGGTGCCGACCGGCGCGGGTGCGGCGGCGGTGGCGGAAAGAAGCCGCGCCATCGCCACGCGCCTGGCGTCTGAAAAGCGCGAAGCCATGGCGGCTTTGGATACGCTGCTGTCTTCCCGGCCTGAGGATATTGCGCTGGCGGAAGCGCGGCTGGCTGGTGTCCGCGCGGCGGCGGCCAAGGCGCTGGCGGATGCCGAATTGGCCCGTGTGCGCGCGCCGATTGCCGGGACCATTCTGCGGATTTTCGTCCGCCCCGGGGATCAGGTGGGCGCGGATGGCGTTTTGGAAATTGCTGATCTGTCACGCCTGGAAATCGTGGCCGATGTCTATGAAACCGATCTGCCGCGCGTGCGCCTGGGTGCGCCGGCAGAAGTGGTGGTGCCTGGTGAAGCACAACGCTTCGCCGCCCAGGTAAGCGCCATTGGCTGGACTGTGCGGCGCCAAACCCAAGCGAGTAATGACCCGGTAGCGGCGGTGGATGCGCGCACCGTGGAAGTGCGCCTGAGTTTGGATGAGGCCGGCACGGTGGCGCTACGGCGGCGGTCCAATATGCAGGTGCAAGTGGCGATCCGCCCGTGAATGCGCTGACTGACAATCTGCGGGCGCTGCCCGGGGCTTCCGCGCCCGCGCCGCAGGGCAAGGGCAGCGTTTCGCTGCTTGATTGGTTCCTGCTGCCCGCACGTTTGGCAGCGCGGCAGCTTTTCTTTGAACGCGCAAGGCTTTTTTCGGCCATTGCGGGCGTGATGTTCGCCGCCGTGCTGGTTTTCATGCAACTCGGCTTTCGTGCCGCGCTGTTTGATAGCGCGACCCGGCTTTACGCCGCGATGCAGGCGGAACTTTTTCTGATGAATCCGCTGACCATGGCAAGCTTCCGGCCCGAAGCCATGCCGCGTATTCGCGCGCATCAGGCACTTGCACTGCCCGAAGTGGCGCAAGCTGTGCCGGTTTATCTGACGCAGGCCGCCTGGCGCAGCCCGGAAACAGGGGCCAAGCGGGCCATTCAATTGATCGGCTTTGATGTTGAAGCCGGCGCCATGCGCTTTGAAGGGCTGGACAATATTTCAGATGCGCTGCGGCAAGTGGATGCGGTGGGGTTTGACGTTCGCTCCCGCCCGGAATTCGGTGATGTTGCCAAGAAACTTGCTGAAGCTGGACCATTTGAGGTGCAGATCGGCAATCGCATGATGCGCATTGTGGGTACGGTGGAAATCGGTCCTTCCTTCGGCGCCGATGGCAATCTGGTGATGAGTGAGGTGAATTTTCGTCGTGTGGTGCGCGGGCGCGATCCGGCAAATGTTGATCTGATTGCCATTCGTCTTGTACCGGGCGCCGATATCCAAGCCGCCAAGGCAAGGCTTAAGGCGTTATTGCCAGGCGATGTGCTGGTGCTGACGCAGCCCGAATTGGTGGCGCATGAACGCCATTACTGGGAAACCGCCACGGCTATCGGCTTCATTTTCGGCTTTGGCAGCATCATGGGGCTGATTGTTGGCATGGTGATTGTCTATCAGATCCTGTTCAGCGATATCGCCAATCACTTGCGCGAATACGCAACAATGAAGGCGATTGGCTATTCAAATTTCTACCTTGCCCGCGTGGTCATGGCATCCGCCCTGATCCTTGCGGTGCTTGGTTTTGTGCCGGGCTTTCTTGTTTCCATCTGGATGTATGATTTCGTCGGCGCCGCTACCTTCCTGCCGCTGGGCATGACCTTGGATCGCGGCGTTACCGTTTTTCTGATGATTTTCGGCATGTGCGCTTTGGCTGGCCTGCTTGCCATGCGTAAGCTCCGTGATGCCAATCCGGCCGATATGTTCGCCTGATGCTGAACGACCCCATTCGGATTGAAGCGCTGAACTACGCCTATGGTGAAGGCGAATTGCGCCGGCCCGTGCTGCGTGATGTTAAATTGCAGGTGGGCATCGGTGAGGTGCTGTTGCTGACTGGCCCATCTGGTTCCGGCAAGACCACTTTGCTGACGTTGATTGGCGCGCTGCGCGCCATGCAGGAAGGTTCCTGCCAGGTTTTAGGGCAGGAGTTATTCGGTGCTTCGGAAAGGGCGCGTGTTTCGCTCCGCCAGCGCATTGGCTTCATTTTCCAGAACCATAATCTACTGGGCGCGCTGACCGCGCGGCAGAATGTGGCCATGGCCCTGGAAGTGACCGCGCATTACCCGGAAACCGAACGCCTGGCCCGCGCGGGGGAAATGCTGGCCGCCGTTGGCTTGGCCGACCATGCGGACCGCCTGCCTGCCAAGCTTTCCGGCGGGCAACGCCAGCGCGTGGCGATTGCCCGCGCCCTGGTGGGGAAGCCCGGCCTGGTGCTGGCCGATGAACCCACTGCTGCGCTGGACAAGGTCTCGGGTGCTGAAGTCGCCCATTTGCTGCGGGATTTGGCCAAATCCCGTGGCGTTCCGATTTTGATGGTGACGCATGACCCGCGCATTCTGGATATCGCGGATCGGGTGGTCAGCATGGAAGACGGGCGTATCGTGGAGAAAATGTAATCTCTTGGCTGAGATGCGGGCTTTTGGTTGACATTGCCGTGATGCGGCGGTGACATGGGTGATCTTCAACAGGAAAGAGGCCCCCCATGCGCAAAAACGGCTTTAAGGCCGCGCTCGCCGCAATTTTCGCGGCTTTCGCTGCCCCCGCTTTCGCCCAACCTTCCGCCAGCCCGACGCTTGATGCCATTAAGGCGCGCGGCACGCTGAATTGTGGCGTCGGTACCGGCGTCGCCGGCTTTGCCCTGCCTGATAGCCGGGGTGTTTGGCAGGGTTTGGATGCGGATCTCTGCCGCGGTTTGGCGGTGGCGATTTTCAACGATGCGTCAAAAGTGCGCTTCGTGCCGCTGTCATCCTCCACACGTTTCACCGCTTTGGGATCGGGTGAGGTTGATGTGCTGTTCCGCACCTCTACCCAGACCATGCTCCGCGACACCACGCTCGGGCTTCGCCACGTCACTACCTATTTCTATGATGGCCATGGCTTCATGGTGAAGGCGGATGCCGGGGTGCAAAAAGTCGCTGAAATGCGCGGCGCCACCATCTGCCTGATCCAGGGCACAACGAATGAACAGGTGACGGCGGATTACTTCCGCAGCATCAATACGCCCTTCCAGGCGGTGGTGTTTGAACGCACGGATCAGGCCGTGGCCGCGCTGCAGGCCGGACGTTGCGACAGCTTCGGTACCGATGCTTCCCAGCTTGCCGGCGTGCGGTCTTCCATGCCGAAGCCTGCCGATTGGTCCATCCTGCCGGAGCGTTTTTCCAAGGAACCTTACGGCGCCTATATCCGCCGTGGCGATGATCAATGGTTCGATGTAGTTCGCTGGTACACCACGGCCATCATCGAAGCTGAGGAACAGGGCGTGACCCAAGCCAATGCGGAACAGATGCGCCGCACCAGCACCAACCCCACTACGCGTAGGCTTTTGGGCGTGACGCCGGAACTTGGCCAATCGCTGAAACTGGATCCCGCCTGGGCCTATAATGTCGTGCGCGCTATCGGCAATTATGGTGAGCTTTATGAGCGTACCATGGGCGATAAGAGCCAAGTGCAATTGCCGCGTGGCCCGAACCATCTTTGGACGACGCCGGGTGGCTTGATGTATGCGCTGCCGCTGCGCTGATTGGCGCTGGCAAGCCTGAATGAACTGGGGGGCCTTTCGGCCCCCCTTTTCGTTTCAATCGTCGGAACGGCTGGGGCTGCCAGCCAGCACGCCGCCATCAATCACAATCGTCTGCCCGGTCATGAAAGACCCGGCGGCGGAGCCCAGGAACACGGCGGCGCCGGCGATTTCATCAGGCTCCCCAATGCGCTTGAGCGGTGTGTCCTTGGTGCGCTTGGCGTAGATCCCCGGGTCTTCCCACAGCGCGCGGGCGAAATCCGTCCGCACCAGGCCGGGGGCGATGGCATTGGCGCGCACATTCTTGGGCCCCCATTCCACGGCAAGGTTCCGCACTAATTGCATATCGGCTGCCTTGGAAATGGCATAGGCGCCCAGCACCGGGGAGCCCCGGAAGCCGCCGATGGAGGAGATGATGATGATGGAACCGCCGCCGCGTTCCGCCATCCCCGGCGCGGTCATGTGGGACAGCCACAGGTTGGATTTGATGTTGGACGCCATGATCTTATCAAAAATCTCATCCGGCATGGTCACGGCGGGGCCGAAATGCGGGTTGATGGCGGCATTGCAGACCATGATATCCACCTGGCCCCAGGCGGCGATGGTTTGGTCAATCAGCGCCTGACACTCATTCTTGCGCCCGATATTGCAGGCGATTGCCATGGCCTGCCCGCCCTTGGCCTTGATGGCATCCACCACTTCCTGGCAGGCATCAATTTTGCGGGATGAAACCACCACCTTGGCGCCTTGTTCGGCCATTCTTTCGCAAATGGCGCGGCCAATGCCGCGGCTGCCGCCGGTAACCACGGCCACCTTGCCGGTCAGATCAAATAGGGACATGCGCTTCCTCCTGTTAGCCTGTTCCTGGGCAGCGCAGCATGACCGGCGCTTTCTCGCAACCGGGTGCTTGCCCTCGGGCGCAGAGTGCCTGAGACTACCTCCAAAGGGGCGCTTGAGGCCCCGTTTGGATGAGGGAGAGGCGCTTTGGCCGAGAATCACTTCGTGCAGCATGTGGCTATGGGGGATGTGCATGTCCTTCGCCTGGCCAATCCGCCGGTCAATACGCTGCGCACCGAAATCCGCGCCGGGCTTTATGATGGCATGAAGGCGGCGCGCGCCGCCGGCGCCAAGGCGGTGGTGATCATCGGCACCGGGCGCATGTTCTGCGCCGGGGCGGAAATGACCGAATTCGGCAAGCCGCGAATCCCGCCGTCCCTGACCGAGGTGTTTGAGCAGTTTGAAGCCTTCCCTGGCCTGACCGTTGCGGCCATTCATGGCTCGGCTTTGGGCGGCGGTTTGGAAGTGGCGCTTGCCTGCCATGCGCGCGTAGCGCTGGCGGATGCGAATCTGGGCCTGCCGGAAGTGAAGCGCGGCTTCGTCCCCGGCGCGGGCGGTACGCAGCGTCTGCCGCGGCTGATTGGCCCGGAAGCGGCGCTGAAAATCATTGTGCCCGGAGAACCGGTGAAAGCGACGGAAGCGCTGAAGCTTGGCTTCGTGGATGCGATTATTGATGGCGATCTGGAAGCGGGCGCCATTGCTTTTGCGCGTGCCAATATCGGCCGGAATTTCACCCTGGCGCGCAACCGCACGGATAAGATCGCGGGCCAGGATATGGCGGCGTTTGATGCCGCGGCGGGCGCTTTGTTGAAGCGCGCGCGCGGGCAGGAAAGCCCGAAGGGCTGTGTGGAAGCGGTGCGCGCTTCCTTCACCATGCCTTTTGAGGAAGGCTTGCAGAAGGAACGCGATTTATTCGCAAGCCTGGTGGCGGGCGAGCAATCCAAGGCGCTGCGGCACATTTTCTTCGGTGAACGCGAAGCGCAGCGCGTGCCGGGCCTGCCGGCTGATACGCAAGTGCTGCCTGTCGGCAAGCTGGTTGTGATTGGTGGCGGCACCATGGGCGGCGGCATTGCCATGAGTGCGGCGAATTTCGGCGTACCCGTGACTATTGTCGAGATGACCGAAGAAGCGCTCGCCAAGGGGCTACAGCGCTGCGAAGCCAATTGGCAGCGCACCGTTGCATCGGGCCGCTTGTCTCAGGCCGAATATGATAAGCGCCGCGCCCTGCTAAGCGGTTCCACCGATTTTGAGAAAACCGTCGGCGAAGCCGATCTGGTGATCGAAGCCGTGTTCGAGAATATGGATGTGAAGAAGCAAGTCTTCGCGCGGTTGGATAAGGCGGCGCGCCCGGGAATAGTGTTGGCTTCCAATACCTCCACGCTTGATATTGACCAGATTGCCAATGCGACATCGCGGCCCGAATGGGTGATGGGCATGCATTTCTTCAGCCCGGCCAATGTGATGCGCCTGCTTGAAAATGTGCGCGGGTCGAAGACCAATGCGGTTGCGATCGCGACGGCAACCGAATTCGGCAAGAAGATCGGCAAGCTGCCGGTGCTGGTTGGCAATTGCGATGGCTTTGTCGGCAATCGCATGACCGGCAAGCGCACGCCCCAGGTGGAAAAGCTGCTGCTGGAAGGCTGCCTGCCGCAGGATATTGACCGCGTGATGGAAGGCTATGGCATGGCCATGGGGCCGCTCGCCACCGGTGACCTTGCTGGCTTGGATATTGGCGCGGCTGTGCGGAAG
>CAIMVB010000401.1 GCA_903844785.1 uncultured Rhodospirillales bacterium
CGCAGATGCTATTCGCCGATCATGGCTATGCCGGCGCTTCTACGCGGGCGATTGCCTTGGCGGCGGGGGTCAATCTCGCGCAGCTTCATTACTACTTTGGGTCCAAGCGGGATTTGTTTCGTGCTGCCTATTTGCGCGGGGCGGAGCAGGTTACGGCGGCGCGGCGCCGGGCGCTTGAAGGGGCCAAGGCCACTTGGCCTGAAGGGCGCGTGCCGCTGGATGTGCTGGTGCGCGCCTTTGTCACGCCCTTCATGCTGAATGGCAAAACCCCCGAAGGCCGTGCCACCATGCGTATGCATGCCAGGCTGAATACGGAACCCGATGATATATCGCGGGAAGTGCTCAGCACGGTCTATGACGATACGACGCTGGCCTATGTGGAAGCCTTCCGCCCGGTATTGCCGCATTTGCCGCCTGAAGTGCTGTATTGGCGGCTTTATTTCATGATGGGTGCTTATCGCTACACGCTGCTCAGGAGCGGCCGGCTTGAAGTCATGTCCGGTGGGGTGTGCGATTCGGGCGATTTTGACATGGCGGTGGAACAGATCCTGCCCTTTCTCTGCGCCGGGCTTTCGGCCCCGGCGCCGGGCGAACCTGTCCCACCCATTCCGGGTAAAGCTTGATCCTTACTGCACGCTGATCTTGGAGACCTGGATCACTTCGCGCCAGATCGGCACTTCACGCGCGACGCGGGCGCGGAGTTCCTCAGGCCCGCCGCCCACCACCGGGGCGCCGGCCTGGCGGTAGCGTTCCTGCACATCCGGGCGTTGCAGCACCTTCACCACCTCCCGCGCCAGCAATTCCACGATGGGTGCCGGAGTCGCTGCCGGGGCGAAAAGCGCCAGGAAGGTTTCGGAATTCGCATCCTTGATGCCCAATTCTTCCTGGGTGGGCACATCGGGCAGATCAGCCGCGCGCGTCGCACCAGTTTGCACAATGGCGCGCAATTCGCCTGAGCGAAGCTGCGCCATGACCGAACCTTGGGCCGCGCTGATCACCTGGGTGGTGCCGGCCAAGGCGGCTTGCGTCGCAGGGCCAGCGCCGCTGAAGGGCACGTGCTGCATTTCAAACCCGGCGCGAAGCTTCAGCAATTCGCCCGCCAGATGCGGCGTGGTGCCGATCCCCGGACTTGCATAATTGAACTTGTCCGGGCTGGCTTTGGCCTGGGCGATCAGATCTTGCAGGGAAGCAATGCCGCTATTGGGCCGCACCGCGAGCACATTTGGCGAAGCGCCAAGGGTTGAAATGGGCGCGAAATCCCGGAAGGGGTCATAGGGCGGGTTGCGATAAAGGCTTGGATTCACCACGAAAGCGCTGGAGGTCACCAGCAGCGTATAGCCATCCCCCGCCGCGCGGGCGACATAGCCAATGCCGATATTGGCCCCAGCGCCGCCGCGATTTTCAATCACCACCGGCTTGCCCAAAGCCTCGCTCAGTGGCGGGGCCAGGATTCGGGCCAGGATATCGGTAGCCCCTCCAGGCGGGAAACTGACCGAAAGCGTCACGGCGCGTTCCGGATAGGCCGCGAAGGCCGGGCGTAAGGGCAGCAGTGCGGCGCCACCGCCGGCCAAAAGCGCGCTACGCCGGGTGAATTCAATTTTTTGGGACATGGGCCTTCCTCATTTCATCAGGGCCTGTCGCCCCTTATGGCAAAACCCTGCGGTTGCCCGCGAAGCCCTGTCAAGCAGGTACGGGCACAGGTAATTTGCGCGAATGATGCAAAACCTCGGCAAAAATGCCCCGTGCTCAGTTGCGGTGCGGTAAACCCTATGGTAACGCCCGGCCGCGTTCGGGAAACCCTCCCGGCCCGTCGTCAATATCGCGCAAGAACAGGACCGGGATCACCCGTGGCTGCCACAGAACAAACCCTTGATAAGGCATCGCCTTCGGCGCCAAGCGCTGTGGGCGTTGCTGCGCGCTACGCCAGGGCGCTTCTAGACCTTGCTGATGATAAGCGCGCGACCGATCCCGGCGCCGTGGACCGCATCAGTACAGAGCTTGAAGCGCTATTCGCGCTTTGCCGCGATAATGCGGATATGCGCGGCTTCATCGCTGATCCGCGCTTTAATGCCGCGCTCCAGCGCGAACGCATGTTCAAAGTTCTGGAAAGCGCCGGCATCACCGGTGACGTTCGGAACCTGGTGGGCGTGCTGATCGCGAATCGTCGCCTGGCGGCTTTGCCGGCAGTGGCGCAGGCCTTTGGTGGCTTGATTGCTGCGCGGCGCGGCCAACAGACCGCGGAAGTAACCACAGCCCATGGGCTGACCGATACGCAGCGTGCGCAAATCGTCGCGCGGCTGACTGAGGCTGGTTATTCCAATGTTCGCCTGTCTGAGACGGTGGACAAATCCATCCTGGGTGGGCTGATCGTTCGGATCGGTTCCCGCCTTTACGACAATTCCATCAAATCCAAATTGCAACGTTTGCAATACGCCATGAAGGGGGCTGCCTGACCATGGAAATCCGTCCGGCTGAAATTTCGGAAATCCTCAAGCAGCAGATCGCTGGCTTTGACGCTGAAGCGAATGTCGCTGAGGTAGGCACTGTGCTGACCGTGGGTGATGGTATCGCCCGCGTTTACGGCCTGCAGAATGTTATGGCTGGTGAGCTGGTGGATTTCCCGGCTTCTGGCGTGAAGGGCATGGCGCTGAACCTCGAAACCGACAATGTCGGCGTCGTGATCTTCGGCTCTGACCTTTCGGTGAAGGAAGGCGATACGGTCAGCCGTACCGGCGCCATCGTGGACGTGCCGGTGGGCAAGGGCCTGTTGGGCCGCGTTGTTGATGGCCTCGGTAACCCGATTGATGGCAAGGGCCCGCTGACGGATGTGGTGCGCATGCGCGCCGAGCTGAAGGCGCCTGGCATTATCCCGCGCAAGTCCGTGCATGAGCCGATGCAGACTGGCATCAAGGCGATTGACGCCCTGATCCCGATTGGCCGTGGCCAGCGTGAGCTGATCATTGGTGACCGCCAGACCGGCAAGACCGCCGTTATTGTGGACACCATCATCAACCAAAAGATCATCAACGCCGGCGATGATGAATCGAAGAAGCTTTATTGCATCTATGTCGCCGTTGGTCAGAAGCGTTCGACGGTCGCGCAATTGGTGAAGACTCTCGAAGAGCAAGGTGCGCTGCAATATTCCATCATCGTGGCCGCCACGGCATCTGACCCGGCGCCGATGCAGTTCCTGGCCCCCTATACCGGCTGCGCCATGGGTGAATATTTCCGCGACAATGGCATGCATGCGGTCATTTTCTATGATGACCTTTCCAAGCAGGCCGTTGCCTATCGCCAGATATCGCTGCTGCTGCGTCGCCCGCCGGGCCGCGAAGCCTATCCGGGCGACGTGTTCTATCTGCATTCTCGCCTGCTGGAACGCGCGGCGAAGATGGGTGATGAAGCCGGCAATGGTTCTTTGACGGCGCTGCCAGTCATTGAAACCCAGGCGGGTGACGTTTCCGCCTATATTCCGACCAACGTGATTTCGATCACCGACGGCCAGATCTTCCTGGAAACGGAGCTTTTCTTCAAAGGCATCCGCCCCGCCGTTAACGTTGGCCTTTCGGTCTCCCGCGTGGGTTCTGCCGCGCAGATCAAGGCGATGAAGCAGGTGGCCGGCAAGATCAAGCTGGAACTGGCGCAGTACCGCGAAATGGCGGCCTTTGCGCAGTTCTCCTCGGATCTTGATGCGTCCACCCAGGCGCTGCTGGCGCGTGGTGCGCGCCTGACGGAATTGCTGAAGCAGCCGCAGTTCAAGCCGGTTGCGGTAGAAGATCAAGTGATTGCGATCTTCGCTGGCACGCGTGGTTATCTGGACCGTCTGCCGCTTAATAAGGTGGGCGATTTCGAAAGCCGCTTGCTTAGCGAACTCAAGGCGGCTGCGCCGGAGATCGTTGCCAGCATCCGCAATGATCGTGAGATCAAGAAGGATACGGAAACGAAGCTGGTTGCCTTCCTTGACGGTTTCGCGAAGTCCTTCGCCTAAGGTCAGGCATGCGGGAGAGTAACCAATGCCCAGCCTGAAAAGTCTGCGTCTGCGCATCAATAGCGTGAAATCCACGCGCAAGATCACGCAGGCGATGAAGATGGTGGCCGCTGCCAAGCTGCGTCGTGCGCAGACCCAGGCCGAGGCTGCCCGCCCCTATGCCGAGCGTATGGAGCGGATGCTGGCATCGCTTGGCGCTTCGGTCGCCGGTTCGCCCGATGCGCCGAAGCTGCTGGTCGGCACCGGCGCGGATAAGGTGCATTTGCTGGTGGTGGTGACGGCCGAGCGCGGGCTTTGCGGCGGCTTCAATACCAATGTCGGCCGCTTCGCCCGCGCCCAGGTGCGCGCGCTGGAGGCTGAGGGCAAGACGGTGAAAATCATCACCGTCGGCCGCAAGGGCGCTGTCTATCTGAAGCGTGAATTCGCCAGCCGGATCGTCGCCGAAATCAGCTTCGCCAATAAGAAGCGCATCGGCTTCGAAGATGCTTCCGAAGTGAGCGCCAAGATCAGCGAAATGCTGGATGCCGGTGAATTCGATGTCTGCACGCTGATCTACAACCGCTTCAAGAACGTCATCAGCCAAACGCCGGTGGGCCAGCAGCTTATTCCTGCGCCCTTGCCGGAAGTTTCGGCCGAAAGTGGCGTTCAGTATGAGTTTGAGCCGACAGAGGAAGAGATTCTGGCGCGACTTTTGCCGCAAAATCTCGGCATCCAGATCTATCGTGCTCTGCTGGATAATGCGGCTGGCTTCTATGGAAGCCAGATGACCGCCATGGATAACGCCACGCGCAATGCGGGCGAAATGATCAACAAGCTTACGCTGAACTATAACCGGACGCGTCAAGCCAACATCACCCGTGAGCTGATTGAAATCATCTCCGGGGCTGAAGCGCTTTAAGAAGGAACTGCTGCCATGAAGAACAATGTCGGTCAGGTGACGCAGGTGCTTGGTGCCGTGGTGGACGTTCAGTTCCCCGCCGAGCTTCCCTCGATCATGAACGCGCTGACGCTACAGATTGGCGAGCAGAAGCTCGTCCTTGAAGTGGCGCAGCATCTGGGTGAGCGCACCGTGCGCTGCATCGCCATGGACACCACGGACGGCCTGGTGCGTGGCACGGAAGTGGTTGACACGGGCGCTGGCATTTCCGTGCCGGTCGGGCCTGGCACGCTGGGCCGCATCCTGAACGTTATCGGTGAGCCGATTGATGAGCGCGGCCCGGTGCCCGCCACCATGCATTACCCGATCCACCGCGAAGCCCCGGCCTTTGAAGAACAGGCGACGAGCGCGGAAATTCTGGTGACGGGCATTAAGGTTATTGACCTTCTGGCGCCTTACCTGAAGGGCGGTAAGATTGGCCTGTTCGGCGGCGCCGGCGTGGGTAAGACCGTAACCATTCAGGAATTGATCAACAACATCGCCAAGGGCCATGGCGGCGTTTCGGTCTTTGCCGGCGTGGGTGAGCGTACCCGTGAAGGTAATGACCTGTATCACGAAATGATTGATGCGGGCGTTATCAAGCTTGGCGATGGTAATACCGAAGGTTCCAAGGTGGCGCTGGTTTATGGCCAGATGAACGAACCCCCGGGTGCGCGCGCCCGCGTGGCGCTTTCGGGCCTTTCCATGGCGGAATATTTCCGTGATGAGCAGGGCCAGGACGTGCTGTTCTTCATTGATAACATCTTCCGCTTTACGCAGGCCGGCGCGGAAGTGTCCGCGCTGCTGGGCCGCATTCCTTCGGCGGTGGGCTACCAGCCGACGCTGTCCACCGATATGGGCGCGCTGCAGGAACGCATCACCTCTACCAAAAAGGGTTCGATCACCTCGGTGCAGGCCATCTACGTGCCTGCGGATGACTTGACCGACCCGGCGCCCGCGACGTCCTTCGCGCACTTGGATGCGACGACCGTGCTCAACCGCTCCATCGCGGAGCTTGGCATCTTCCCGGCCGTTGACCCGCTCGATTCCACCTCCCGCGCGATGGATCCGCGCGTGGTTGGCGTTGAGCACTACAATACGGCGCGCGAAGTGCAGAAGATTTTGCAGACCTACAAGTCGCTGCAAGACATCATCGCCATCCTTGGTATGGATGAGCTTTCGGAAGAAGATAAGCTGATCGTGGCGCGCGCGCGCAAGATCCAGCGCTTCCTGAGCCAGCCCTTCCATGTGGCTGAAGTCTTCACCGGCACGCCCGGCGTCTTCGTGAAGCTGGAAGACACGATCCGCAGCTTCGCCGCCATCTGCCGCGGCGATTACGATCATCTGCCGGAAGCGGCCTTCTACATGGTTGGCACGATTGAAGAAGCCGTGAAGAAGGGTGAAGAACTGAAGGCGGCGGCCTGATCACCATGGCGAGTTTCCAACTCGAGCTCGTCTCGCCGGAAAAACTGCTGCTCTCCCGCCCGGTGGAGATGGTGGTGTTTCCGGCGGCGGAAGGCGAAATGGGCGTATTGGCAGGCCATGCGCCGATGATCGTGGCGCTGCGTGGCGGTGTGATTGCGGTCCATGAAGGTGGCAAAGTCACGGAACGGCTTTTCGTGGCCGGCGGCTTTGCGGAAGTGGCCGCAGACCGCGTGACTATCCTGGCGGATGAGGCGACGCCTTTGGCTTCCTTGTCCAAATCCGAAGCGCAAACCCGCCTGACCGAAGCTGAAGCAGCCTTTGCTGCCGCAGCAAATGAGGCGCCGGAGAAGCGTGAGGCTGTGATGTCTCGTATGCTGGCGGCGCGGGCGATGGTTGAAGCGGCTACTGCCGCGTAAAGCGCTTTAGCATTTGACTTTGTGGCGGGCGGGCCTTGGCCCGCCCTTTTGCGTTTGGAGATTGTTTTCACTACATCATTTTTGTGCGACCTTGCCTTGAAACTGCCGCAAGCCAACCAAAGAATAACGTAAGGTAATTGTAACCATTGGCCATAGATGGGTTTTGGTTCAGGCGGTTGGGGCAGGCTTATGAAACATTGGCACATTGATGAGGTTGGCTGGGAGCGGTTTGACCCTTCCAAGGTTGATCCCGAAATCGTGCCGCTGATCAAGGCCGCCGCCATGGTGGAGCGCAATGCGGCGGATTACGTGACCTACCTGACGCGCGTTTTCGCTGATGACCCTGCCTTCAGCGCGGCCGCCGAACATTGGGGCGTGGAAGAAACCCAGCATGGCGATGCCCTTGGCCGTTGGGGTATGCTGGCTGATCCGGGTTGGGATTTCACGGCGGCCTTTGCACGTTATCGGGCGGGCTATCAAATTCAATTGGATGCGGAAGCTTCCATTCGTGGCAGCCGAACCGGGGAATTGATCGCGCGCTGCATGGTGGAAACCGGTACCAGCAGTTATTACAACGCTCTGGGTGACGCGACTGAAGAACCCGTATTGAAACAGGTATGCCGCCTGATCGCCGCCGATGAATACCGGCATTTCAAGCTGTTTTACGACCATATGAAGCGCTACCTGGCGCGCGAGAACCTGTCCTTCACCAAGCGCCTGCGCGTGGCGCTGGGCCGCATTGGCGAGACTGAGGATGATGAACTGGCCTTCGCCTTCCACAGCGCCAATGAAGCCGCTGGCACGCCCTATGACCATGAACGCTGCACCACCGCCTATATGGGCCGGGCGATCGGGTTTTATCAGTTTCGTCATATCGAACGCGGCATGGGGATGATTTTTAAGACCATTGGGCTGGACCCGCGCGGGCGGGTTTCAGACCTGGCGGCCAAGGCTTCCTGGCGGCTGCTGCAATGGCGGCGGGAGAAGTATCGTGTGGCACTGGCAAAATACGCCAATGAAAATGCGGTGCCCTTGCCACGCGCGGCATAAAAGCTGGGCTTGTTTCGCCCATAAAACGCGGCTTGGTGCATTCAGCATCTTGCCGGCAAGCGTAAAATAAAGGATTGAACGGGCCTCGCCGCCCGCGGCCACCCGCAAGCTTTGCTGGGTTTGAAAGCCGTGTGGTTCAATATGGTCGAAAGGCTGCGTAGCAAAGGAGAAACGGCAGATGCGCGTTTACTATGACCGCGATGCGGATGTGAATTTGATCAAGGCCCGCAAGGTTGCGGTCATTGGTTTTGGCAGCCAGGGCCATGCCCATGCCATGAATATGCGCGATTCCGGCGTGAAGGATGTGGTCATTGGCCTGCGTCCCGGCGCTTCCGCGCAAAAGGCGGAAGCGGCTGGCTTCAAGGTGATGTCGCCCGCCGATGCGGCGAAATGGGCCGATGTGGTGATGGTGCTGACCCCGGATGAAGGGCAGGGCGATCTCTATCGCGAAAGCCTGCATGCCAATATGAAGCCGGGCGCGGCGCTGGCCTTCGCCCATGGCTTGAATGTGCATTTCAATCTGCTCGACCCCCGCGCGGATATTGATGTGTTCATGATCGCGCCAAAGGGCCCTGGCCATACGGTGCGCAGCGAATACCAAAAAGGCGGCGGTGTGCCTTGCCTGGTGGCCGTTAATCAGAACCCTTCGGGCAATGCGCTGGAAATCGCGCTATCCTATGCTTCCGCCATTGGTGGTGGCCGTTCGGGCGTGATTGAAACCACCTTCAAGGAAGAATGCGAAACCGATCTGTTCGGCGAACAGACCGTGCTTTGCGGCGGCCTGGTGGAACTGATCAAGGCTGGCTTCGAAACCCTGGTGGAAGCCGGTTATGCGCCGGAAATGGCCTATTTCGAATGCTTGCATGAAGTGAAGCTGATTGTGGACCTGATTTATGAAGGCGGTATCGCCAACATGAATTATTCCATCAGCAACACGGCGGAATATGGCGAATACGTCACGGGCCCGCGCATCATCACCAGCGAAACCAAGGCGGAAATGAAGCGCGTGCTGGAAGATATCCAGTCCGGCCGCTTTGCCCGCGATTGGATGCTGGAAAACAAGGTGAACCAAGCGAGCTTCAAGGCGACCCGTCGCCGCTTGGCCGAACACCCGATTGAAGAAGTGGGTGAAAAGCTGCGTGGCATGATGCCCTGGATCAAAAAGGGCGCCCTGGTGGACAAGAG
>CAIMVB010000402.1 GCA_903844785.1 uncultured Rhodospirillales bacterium
CGGTCCACCAGCCCACCAGCAACGCCGCCGCCCAGGCATCAGGTTCCGAGGCATGGATAACCTCGGCACGCTGTCGCGCCGCACGCAGCGCAAGGCGCGGAATACCGAGCATACGCCGCAAGCCCCCACAGCGCGCAGGACAGCTTGCGATCGCAACGCCCGCTACACGTGGCGGCACCGCACCAGATGCCGGTTCAGGGCATAGATGGATCACGGCATAGCCGGCTTCGGCCAGGCTCGCGCCTTCTTTCAGCACCACACGGATATCGGCAGGCGGATGCGCGGCGGACAGCAACAGCACCCTGGGGCGCGCCAGCCAAACCTCGGTCAGGCCACCATCGCGCGGCATTCTTCGCCTTCCAACACTTGCTGCAAATGCTCGCGCATACGTATCCCGGCCCGCCCATCCCAAAGCGGAATGGGCCGCAGCACTTGCGCGGGCGCCAGCAGTATTTCTGTCACCCGCTGCGGTAATTCCTCGGGCGAAGTCAGCCGGTTCATCCCGGCAGTGATGGTGATGGGCCGCTCGGTCGCGCCACGCAATGTTAGGCAAGGCAGGCCAAGCGCGGTGGCTTCTTCCTGCACGCCGCCGCTATCGGTCGCGACCAGCCGCGCACGGCAGAGCAAGGAAAGAAATTCCAAATAGCCAAGCGGCGGCATGATCCGCACACCATTGGGCGGCACAAAGCCAAAGGCCTTCATCTGCGCTGCCGCACGCGGATGAATGGGCCAAAGCAGCGGCAAATGCCGCGATGCCGCGCTTAGCGCGTCAAGCAATGCGATGAAACGTTCTGGCTGATCCACATTACTGGCGCGATGCAGCGTGACCAGCCCATAGCCGCCGCGCGAAAGGCCACGCGGCAGGCGCTTGGCGCGCGCTGCGGGCAAATGCCGCATTTGCGTATCCACCATCGCATTGCCCACCGCGCGCACTGCGTCAGCGCCATGCCCTTCCAGACGCAACCGCGCTGCCGTTGCTTCATCCGGTGCCCAAAGAATATCGGAAATCGCATCAATGGCGCGGCGATTGACCTCTTCGGGCAGATCACGCTCACCCGAACGAAGCCCGGCTTCCAGATGGATCAGCGTAATGCCCATCTTGCGCGCGGCGAGTGCGGCGGCGAGCGCGCCATCCACATCGCCCGCCACCACCACGGCGGCCGGGCGGCGCGATTTCCAGACGGTTTCGCAAGCAATCATGGAACGACCGGTGAGTACCGCATGGCTGCCGCCCGAAATGCCGAGCGCGATATCCGGCGCTGGCAGACCAAGATCGGCGAAATGCACGCCGAACATGGCGGGGTCTTCATGCTGTCCGGTATGGAGCAGAACCGGTTTGCAGAAATCATGGCCAGTGGCCAGCGCATGCCAAAGCGCGGCAAGCTTCGGCAAATTGGGCCGCGCGGCGGCAACAAGATGCACTTCGGGCAGCATGATCAGCCCTTTCCTGAAATAGCGAGAAGGCGGGAATGGGCCAGGCTTGCCTGTTCCTGCGCGATGCTCTCCACAAGGCCAACAAAACGCGCCGCGAGCAGGCGCCGATCATACCGCCTGACAGCCAAGCCACGCGCCGCCTGACCCATGGCCTCACGCCGCGCTGGGTTTTCCACCAAACTCATCAACGCTGCGGCAAGCCCCGCCGCATCACCCGGCGGTACGGCAATGCCGCAACCGCCTTCAGCCAGTAGCCGCGCGGCCTGTCCGGGTGCATTGCTGATAACGGGCCGGCCAGCCGCCAGGCCATCCGTCAGCTTATTGGGCGCGGTCCATTCGGCGAAGGCGGGGCAGTCGGCCAGGATATGCAAAGCGATCTGGCTACCGGCGAAAAGCCGCGCCACATCGCGCTTGGGCATAGGGGGAAGAAAAGTCACATTTTGCAGGCCCCGCGCTTGTTCGATCAGGGTGGTTTTCTCCGCCCCCTCACCCACCAGCAGGATGCGCAAGCGCCTCTCACCCTGTTCCGCCAAAAGCCGCGCCGCTTCCAACACCACGCCAAGCCCATTGGCCCTGCCATGCGCCCCGGCGTAAAGCGCCAAAACCTCCCAGGCTGCGGTCTCGGCCGGGCGCCAGGGCGCAATGTGGGGGCCGAAAAGGTCCAGATCACAGCCATTGCCAATCACCTGCACCCGCGCCGGATCAGCGCCGCGCGCGCGCGCTGTCTCCGCCATGCCATCCGATAGCGCGACCACCGCTTCGGCCTGCCGGCAGGCGAGATTGGCAAGCGCGTCCAATACCGGGGCGAATGGCATTGGCAGCACGCCCATGGCGCGGGGCAATTCCGGCCAGGGGTCACGGATTTCGAAAATGAAGGGGATCCCGCGCAGCGCCTTGGCCAGCAAGGCGGGGAGCGCCACGGTCAGTGGCGTTGAAGACGCCACCACAAGATCAGGCCGGAGCCTGAATGCCAGCCGCCCGGCCGCCGCCGCATAACGCAAAAACGCCGCACCGCGCGACGCAAAGCCCATGGCATTGGCGTAGGGGATATCCCATTCCACCACTTCAAACCCCGCTACGCGCCCTTGCCGCCTACCATGGCGGAAGGCGCCGGCAAGTCCGGTTTCGCCCCCATGATAGCGCCCGGTCGCGAGTGTCACGCGATGCCCACGCGCGGCCAAGGCCCGGGCAAAGGCGAAGCTCCGCGTCGCCGTGCTACCTTCCGGCGTGCTGAAATGCTGATGCAGATAGAGGATGTGCATGGCGCCCTAGCCACGCGCTGCCGCGCGAATGGCGCGGATCACGCGGTCCTGCCCATCAGGCGCCAAGCCACTGCCGGAAGGCAGGCAAAGCCCCCGGCCGAAAAGCGCTTCCGCCACCACCCCTCCGGCACGCGGCGCATCACGAAAAACAGGCTGCATATGCAAGGGCTTCCAGACCGGGCGGCTTTCAATCTCGGCCATGGCAAGCACCCGGCTGAGCCCCTCCGGGCCCATGCCGAAAGCCTCGGCATCCAGCAACATCACCGTCAACCAACGGGAAGCCCGGCCCCAGGGCGCCTCAGGCATGAAAGAAATGCCAGGCAAATCCCCCAAACATTCCCCATAGCGCTGGAAAATCGCGCGGCGCCGGGCAACGCGCGCCACGAGCCCTGGCAATTGCGCCAAGCCCACTGCCGCCAACACAGATGGCAGGCCAAAGGAATAGCCGGTGGTTTCATGCTCATAATGCGGCGCGGGGGTTTTCGCCTGATGGGCCAGCACGCGGGCGCGGGCGATCAGCCCTGGGTCATCAGAAGCCAAAGCCCCGCCGCCGCCTGCAGTGATGATCTTATTGCCATTGAAGGAAAATGCCGCGAGCAAGGCGCCGCGCCCAGCGGGCAGGCCCGCTTGGGTGGCGCCCAACCCCTCGGCGCTGTCAGAAACCAGCGCCACGCCATATTCGGCGCAGACTGGAGCAATCTGATGCAGCGCGGCGCATTGGCCATAGATATCCACCGCCACTACGGCCTTGGGCAGCCGTGCCTCCCGCGCTGCTTTAGCCAGTTCTGCCCGCAATAGCGCGGGGTCGAGCGTCCAACTTGCCGGGCAGATATCCAAAAAGCGCGGCCTCGCCCCCAATTGCACCGCCGGCGCGATGGAGGCGATGAAGGTAAAGCCCGGCACCCAGACCTCATCCCCCGGGCCGATTTCCAGCACACGAAACGCAAGCGTCAGCGCCGCGGTGCCGGAAGCCACCCCAAGGACATGGGCAAAGCCAGTCGCCTCGGCCAGCGCTTGCTCAAAGGCGCGCGGTGTCGGGCCGGCCGGGGCCAACCAGCCGGAGGCAAGGCTTGCTTCAATCGCCGCCCTTTCCTGGCCCGTCAGATGCGGGGGCGACAGCAGAATGGGCGGGGCAGCCATTTCGGTTGCCGGCGCCGAAAAGGAGGATAGCCCGGCATGGCGGGCGTATGGCGCCAAGTTCAACATGGGGCGCGCCAGTACATTGCACATAATGTCAGATCATTGCGCAACTTCATGCGCGTGTTTCCGCAAGGCTTGGGGAAGTCGCATGGCCGGGCATGGCCGCGCCCTGGCCGCGCAGCACCAGCGCGCCACAGCGCAAGACTAGGCGCATATCTTTCGAGAATTCAATGCCTTCTTCGGCGTAGCGCACATCAAATGCCAAGCGCCGCGCCCAGGGCAGCGCATTGCGCCCTTCGGCCTGGGCAAGGCCGAGCAAGCCGGGGCGAACCCAAAGCCGTTTCGCCTCCGCCGCGCTGAAGATCGGGTTATATTCGCAGGGTAACGGCCGCGGCCCGACCAGCGCCATATCGCCGCGCAAGATATTGATCATTTGGGGTAATTCATCGAGGCCAGAAGCCCTAAGCCAGCGCCCAAAGCCGTTGAGCCGCGCCGCATCCGGCCCCGCGCCTTCGCGCATGGAGCGGAATTTCAGTAGGGTGAAGGGCGCTCCATGCCGCCCGGCGCGGCGCTGGCGAAACAGGATGGGCCGGCCGAGCGCCAGCAGCACCGCGAGCGCCAATAGCGCAAAGATCGGCGCCCCCAGCCCCAGCACCAGCGCCGCCACCGCGCGTTCCAGCATTGGCTTACCCCAAAGCGCGTACATGCTTCCGCTCCTCCGGTGCCGCGCTGACGCCAAGCCCCAGCGCCAGGCCCAGCGCAAGCCAGGCCATGCGATTGCCAAGATCGGTCGAAACCTGAAGTGTCACCGCAATCGGCAGGCAAAGCACCAAAAGCCGTGCGACGCGCCAGGCAGGCGCGCTACGGCCAAGCCGCCAAAACGCCCAGGCCGCGCCACCAAAGGCCAAAAGCCACAGCGCAAAGCCGGGCAAGCCCGTCTCCACTAGCGCTTCCAGCGCCAAATTATGCGGGTGCCGCCCGCGCCATTCGCCAAACCCCGCCGCCAGGCTGAAGCCGCCCATGCCCAAGCCAAAGGGCATGGCCTGGCCCGCCAGGGCGAGCGCCTCCCCCCAAAGCGCTAAGCGGCCGGAGCTTTCCAGGGTTTCTGCTTGAAATAATGTCTCCAGGGCCCGGGAATGCGCGCTGGCCTGCCCCTGAGCCAGCAGCGCCGCAGCGCCCACCAGCAAAAGCAAGCCAAACACCCAAACACCGGCCCGGATCCAGCTTTGCTGGCGAATGAGGATCAGTAAGGGGCCAAGCAGCAGGCAAAGCCCAAGCGCCATCAACGCCGCCCGCCCACCGGGCAGCGCCGCGCCAAGCGCCAGCGCCAAGGTTGTACCCAGCCAGAAGAACCGCCGCAGCGCGCCGCGCGCTTCGGCCCAATGCAGCGCGGCGAGTGAGGCTGCCATGGCAATGGCAAGCCCGGTGACTTGATAGGCGACGCGCCATTTCTCGGCCTCGGCACCCGGTAGCCCGCCCAAAGCGACCCGTCCTTCGGCGAGATTGGCCGCCAGGCTCAGCGCAATCACCCCCCCGGCGCCGAGCGTGGCCGCCGCGAAACCGCGCAGCGCAGCATCATCCCCGGCTACCACCATGCCAGCGAAGAGCATCACGGGGCCAAGCAGGATGATTTCCGGTAATTTGGCATTGAGCACGGCGCCCGAGGCACTCCAACACCCGGTCAGCACCAGCCAGAGCCAAAGCGTGCCGATGGCGGCCAGGGGCAGGCCAAGCGCCGGAGCCAATAGCCAGCGCCGCAGGGCCGCGAGCAGCAC
This sequence comes from uncultured Rhodospirillales bacterium, assembly GCA_903844785.1. Lineage (GTDB taxonomy): Bacteria > Pseudomonadota > Alphaproteobacteria > Acetobacterales > Acetobacteraceae > Neoroseomonas. Next base: position 5,612 of record CAIMVB010000402.1, read on the forward strand.
CAGCAAGGGCAGCGCGATCATCGCCAATAATATCGTAAGATCAATGGGTAAAAGCCCGATCACGGGCATGGATTTCAAGGCGCCAGCCAAATGCAGCAGTGCGATATTGGCGCCGACCATCCAAGCAAAGCCGTCCCCTTGCCCCTGCTGCGTCATGGTCAATCGCCCTGCATGGCCGGCCGGCGCGTGACCAGCGCGGCATCCCGCAACGCCGCGCGCATCAGCAAGACCCCCGCCGCCGCCATGAACACCGAAAGCGGCACCGCCAGCAGCCAAAGCCCAAGCAATAGAGGCCGATTGGGGCGGGAGGCGCGGGCCTCGACCATGGGGGCGGCGATCAAGCGCGCTGCCACCGCCTCATCCGCCGCCACTACCAACCCAGCGCGCTGCTGCTGCGCCAAAAGGTCATAAAGGCTATTGCGGAGAAAGACATCGCTTTCCCCCGCAAGCCGCGCTTCCAGCGCCGCCACCCGCCGCGCGGCCTGATCGGCCAGGTCAGCGCGCACCTTGGCCTCGGCGAAGCGATGCAGGCTGAGCAGGCTTTGCAGGGCCAAGGCAGGGTCGTTATGGGTTAATTCAAGACTCCAGGTAATGCTGCCAAAGTTCTGATTTAAGGCGAAATAATGCTCAAGCCAGGCAAGCACATCATCGGCATCCAAGGCGCGGTTTAGCCCAAGCGCAACCCGGAACGCCCATAGCGAGGAGGCTTGGCGGGCTTGCTCCATTGCCTGGAGCAGCCCGGTTTCGGTGGTAAGCACCCGCGCAGCCTCGGGCGAGCGCAGCGCGGCCAAATAGACAGCGAAATTGCCGCCCGGGCGTGTATCCAGCCCCTGCCCCACCCCAGGCGCCTGAGGGGAAAGCAGGGCCGAGACGGCGAAGGAAGTGGTCTCCGCCGGCGCCACCTGGGCACGCGCCACATGGCCGCGCGGCCAGAGCAGGATCACCGCCGCCCCGCCGAGCCAAAGCAGCAGCAGAATGAGCAGAAGGCGCGCCCGCCAAGCCCAAAGCCCGAAAAGCAGCATGGGCAGCGGCATCACCTTACCCCTAATTTTGGCAGGGCAATTTCGGTAAAAATCTGGCTGATCGGGCGATTGGCGCGCAGTTCCAGCACTGGCGCCGCCTCCACCCGCCCATAGGCTGGGCTTTCCCAACCTCGGATCAATTCCAGGCTAAAGGGCGCATCGGCGGCCAGTGTGATGCGCGCCTTGGGGCTTTCCAGCCCATCCGGGATGCGTCGCCAATCGCCGGGGCAAAGCCGCCAGCGGAGCGCCACGCGCCGGAAATTACCGCCCAGGCGATCTTCCACCCGCCAGGTCCGATCACGGCATTCAATCCGGCGGGCATGGCGATTGCCGCGCCAATC
>CAIMVB010000403.1 GCA_903844785.1 uncultured Rhodospirillales bacterium
CTGTCCGAATATGGTTTCCGCCTGCCTAGCTGTATGGATAACCGCCCACTAAAATTCGAAGAATGGGATACCTACCGCCCGCCCTCAATCTTCGTCAGCGCGACGCCTGGTCCTTGGGAGATGGAACGCACCGGCGGCGCCTTTGCCGAACAGGTCATCCGCCCAACGGGCTTGGTTGATCCTGTCACGGAAATCCGCCCGGTGGAAAAGCAGGTGGATGATCTACTGGCGGAATGCCGCGAAGTCGCCAAGCATGGCGGGCGCGTGCTGGTCACCACCCTCACCAAGCGCATGGCCGAAGACCTGACCGAATACATGACGGAAGCCGGCATTCGCGTGCGCTATTTGCATTCAGATATTGATACACTGGAACGTATCGAGATCATCCGCGATCTTCGTAAGGGCGTGTTTGATGTACTGATCGGCATCAACCTGCTGCGCGAAGGCTTGGATATTCCCGAATGTGCTTTGGTTGCCATCCTTGATGCCGATAAGGAAGGGTTTCTGCGCAGCACCACATCGCTCATCCAAACCATTGGCCGCGCCGCGCGCAATGTTGATGGGCGCGTGGTGCTTTACGCCGATGTCATGACCGATAGCCTCCGCCGCGCCTTGGAAGAAACCGCGCGCCGCCGCTCAAGGCAGCAAGCCTGGAATAAGGAACACGGCATCACGCCGCAGACCATCCGCCGCGATATCTCTCAAGCGCTGCAATCCATCTATGAACAGGATTACGTGACGGTTGAAGCGCTTGAAGGCGAAGAAACCGCACAATTTATCGGCAAGGATCTGAAAGCCACCATCGCTGAATTGGACCGTAAGATGCGCGCCGCCGCCGCCGATCTGGAATTTGAAACCGCTGCGCGTCTGCGGGATGAAATCAAGCGGCTGGAAAGCCTCGATCTTGGGCTTTCGCCCAATCTGGCAGGCCGGTCGCTCCAGGAAGCCAAGCCCAAGGCCAAGGCGGATTGGAAGCCGAAGCCCATGGGGCCAGGCGGTGGCGGCTATGATCCGGGCAAGGCCAAGGGGCGCGGCAGGGGCCGCAAAAGCTGATTTTGCCCAAATAAAGTGCGTGAAAGCCTAAAATTTCAGCAAACCGCCCCCGATTAAGGCTTTTCAGAGCCCAGCCCCCCTGGCTAAGTCTTGCCCCCGCCTGCCCGCAAGGCGCAAAGACTTCGCCATAGGTCGCAGGGACCAAAGGATAAGGGAGAGTTTCAATGGATCATTCCATTTCGCGCCGCGGCGCGCTCATCGCCGGCACCGCTTTGCTTGCAACGCCTTTGGTGGCCCGCGCCCAGGCGCCCAGGCTGCGCTTCACCTTGGATTGGGCCTTTCAGGCGCCCAATGCTTTTGCGCTGCTAGCGCGTGACAAGGGCTATTTCCGCGATGCGGGTATTGATGTGCAGATTGACCGCGGCCAGGGTTCAGGCGGCGTGCCGGTGGCGCTCGCCGGCGGATCCTATGACATGGGCTATGCGGATCTCAACCCCGCCATCAAATTCGTGGCCGAAAATCCGGATCGCGGCATTGTCGCGGTCGCCGTGCTGCATGATCGCAGCCCGCTTTGCGCCATTGTGCGCGCCGATAGCGCCATTCGCACGCCGAAGGATTTGGAAGGCAAGCGCCTCGCCGCGCCGGATTTCGATGCCGGCCGCCAGCTTTTCCCGGCCTTCGCCAAGGCCGCGGGCGTGGATGCCAGCAAAGTCGCTTTCCTTTCCGTCTCCCCAGCGCTGCGTGAACCCATGCTGGTGCGCCGCGAAGCGGATGGCGTGACGGGTTTTGTCACCACCTCTGCCCTCGCGCTGAAGGGCATCGGGCTCGATCACCCGGCGCAGCGCGTGATGATGTATTACGATCACGGGCTGAACCTCTATGGCGGCGCCATCCTGACAACGCGCGCCTTCATTGAACGCAACCCTGCCGTGGTGCGCGGTGCGACTGCGGCGCTGATTCGCGGCTTCCGCGATACGCTCCGCAACGGGCAGGAAATGCTGGATAATCTGAAGCGCGTGGAGCCGCTCACGGATGTGGCGCTGGAACGCGAACGGCACGAAATGAATGTTGCGCGCGTCATCATGTCTGATCATGTGCGCGCCAATGGGCTTTCTTCGGTGGATATGGGCCGACTGCAAACCGGCATTCGCGCGGTGGAAGAAGCCTATAATCTCCAGCCCAAGGTGCAGGCGGCGCAAATCTATACGCCTGATTTCCTGCCCCCCGCCGCTGACCGCGCGGTCTGATCCCGCGCATGGCGCAGGCTTTCGTGGATATCTCCAATGTCGCCATGCGCTATGGCGGCATTGAGGGGACGCTCGCACTTAAAGGCACCAGCCTTGCGGTGGCGGAAGGCGAATTCGTTGCCGTGGTCGGGCCATCGGGCTGCGGCAAATCCACGCTGATGCGCCTGGTCACCGGGCTTTGGCCGCCCACGGAAGGTCAGGTTTCCGTGGATGGCCGGGAAGTGGATGGCCCGCTTTCCATCGCCGGCATGGCGTTTCAGAACCCAACACTCCTGCCGTGGCGCAATATTCTCGACAATGTGATGCTGCCCTTGGAAGTGGTGCAACCACATCGCGGCCAGCTACGCGCCAAGCGGGCGGAATATGAAGCCCAAGCGCGTGAATTGCTGGCGCTTGTTGGCCTGAATGGCTTTGAAGCGAAATTTCCCTGGCAGCTTTCTGGCGGCATGCAGCAGCGGGCCTCTCTCTGTCGCGCGCTGATCCATCAGCCGCGCTTGCTGATGCTGGATGAACCCTTCGGCGCCTTGGATATTTTTACCCGCGAAGATCTATGGGCGGTGCTGCAAAAGCTTTGGCTCGCGCGGCGGCCCACCGTTATTCTGGTGACGCATGATTTGCGCGAAGCGGCCTATTTGGCAGATCGCGTGCTGGTCATGTCTTCCCGCCCCGGGCGGATCATTGCGGAACGGCGCGTGGATTTCCCGCGCGAACGCACGATGGAAACCACCTACACCACCGAATTTCAGGATTTGGTGCATGAACTCCGGGACCGCATCAGCGATGCCCGTGACGCCGAGGAAATTGTCGATGCCCCGTAACGCACCGCGCAGCCCGGAAGCCCTGGCCGCTGCCGCGCGCCGGCGCCGCCACCTGGAAAATGCGCTGCCTTGGCTGGTGATTGGGGGCATGTTCCTGATCTGGGAAGCAGGGGTGCGCCTTTTCAATATTCAGCCCTTCATCCTGCCCGCGCCTTCGGCCATTGCCGCCAGCATGATGAAATGGTGGCAGCCCTTGCTCGCCAATTCATGGGCGACTTTGCTCACCACCGTGATTGGCTTTGCCATGGCCATTGTCTTTGGCCTTTTGCTTGGCGTGGTGATTGGTTCTTCCGTGCTGGTCTATCGCGGGCTCTATCCGCTGCTGATCGCCTTCAATTCCGTGCCCAAGGTTGCCGTGGTGCCGGTATTGGTCATTTGGTTCGGTGCCGGCTTCTGGCCCGCCGTACTCACCGCCTTCCTGATTTCCTTCTTCCCGATCGTGGTGAATGTCGCGACCGGCATCGCAACCGTGGAACCCGAATTGCGCGATGTGCTGCGCGCGCTTGGCGCAAGCCAGACGGATATCATCCGCAAGGTCGGCCTGCCGCGCGCCATGCCGTATTTCTTCGCATCACTGAAAGTGGCCATCACGGTGGCTTTTGTCGGTTCCATCATCAGTGAAACTGTCGCCGCCAATGAAGGCATTGGGCATTTAATGCTGGTCGCCTCCTCCCGCTTTGATGTGCCGCTGGTTTTCGCGGGGCTTATCATCACCGGCGTGATGGGTGTGGCGATGTATTGGGTGGCGGTGACGATTGAAGAACGCACCACCGGCTGGGCCACACGCGGCCAGCAGGACCCGCGCCTGGCTACCGGGGGCTGAAGCCATGGCGGAAGCACCGCTCCGGCTTGGCATGATGACGCCAAGCTCCAACACGGTTCTAGAGCCCGTCACATCTGCCCTGCTGGCGCCAACACCCTGGATCACAGCGCATTTCCAGCGGTTGCGCGTGCTTGCCATCAATCTTGGCGCGGACGCCACCAGCCAATTTGACCCGCGCCCGATGGCGGATGCGGCGGGGCTGCTGGCTGATGCCAAGGTGCATGCGCTTTGCTGGAATGGCACTTCCGGCGCCTGGTTGGGGTTGGGCAGCGACCGCGCGCTTTGCGCCACCATCACACAGGAAATTGGCCTACCCTGCACCACGGCAACGCTCGCGCTCATGGATGCCTTGGCCGCACTTGGCGCAAAGCGCATCGGCCTCGTCA
>CAIMVB010000404.1 GCA_903844785.1 uncultured Rhodospirillales bacterium
CCAAATCCAACACCCAGGGCAAATCCGTATCACCCGTGGCGGCGCCCGCGCGCGTCAGCAGCGCATGGGCCTGGCCGCGATGATGTGTTTGGTGATTGAAGAAATGCCCAGCCGCGATCCAAAGCGGCATGCTGACATCGCGCCCAATAATCGCTGAATGCCAGGCGATCGGCGCCGCCAGATTTTCCGCGGTGAGCCCCGCCGCCCAGGATTCGATCTTCTGATCAGCCGCCACGCGCCGTGCCTTCAGTTCCGCCCAATCCTGGATCATCGCTGGGCTTTGCTTCATGCCGACGGAGGGTTTCTCCCACCCATCAAAGCGGCTCATCCATGTGGTATCGCCCCAAAGCAAATGACAAAGCGTGCCTTGAATGCTGCCCCAAAACGCGCCGCCATCCGCTTCCCGCACCACTGCGTCCAGCCCATCCGCCGCACCGTAAAGGCGGCGATTCATTTCGCTATTATAGGCCGCCATCATGCGGCACCAATCGGGCGAGATCATGCGTCACCTATCTGCTTGTAGAAGAACACCGTAGCGCAGGGCGTTCCATCCGCATTCAGCGCAAAGCCCGGAATGCGCCCGGCTTCCTGCCAGCCAAGCGCGCGATACAGCGCCTCACCGGCATCGCCCGCGCGGGTATCAAGTGTCAGCAAGCGCCGCCCGCGCCGCAACGCTTCCGCTTCCAAAGCCGCCATCAGCGCCTGGCCCACGCCACGCCGCCGCGCGGCAGGATGCACCAAAAGCTTCGCGACCTCTGCCCGGTGCGGCTGATTGGGGGGCGTGGCCAAATCAAGCGTCACCGTCCCCACCAGCGCGCCATCCGCCCAAGCGACCCAGATGGCTTTTCGGTCAAGCGCAATATCCGCGAGGCTCGCACGCCAAAAACCGCGCGCTGTCTCGGCGTTTAACGGCGGCAGGAAGGAAACTGAAGCACCGGCACCAACACAAGCCACCAGAATATCCGCCAAAGGCTTTTCCACATGTTCGGCAGCCGAGGCATCAAGCTGATGCACCGCCACACCGCGCGCTGGCTTGAAGAAGGGAAATTCCAGCGAATTGGACAGATCATTCAAAACGCGGATCGGCCCCTGCCGCACATAGCCAAGCTTCGCGTAGAATCTATGCGCGCGGGTGAAGCGTGTGTCAGACCAAAGCCGGATCACCTCGGCCCCCGCTTGACGCGCATGGGCTTCCGCCGTGCCTAGCAGCGCCGCCGCAACACCCGTGCCACGCTGATCCGCCGCGACATACATGCGGCAAATCTCCCAATCCGGCGTGCCGGGCAGCGGATGCACCGCCACCATACCAACCACCGCGCCCGCCTCTTCGGCCACCCAGAGCGCGCCTTCTTGCGCGGCGAAGTAGCTGGCGAGCGCGCGGAGTTCCGGCACTTCCCCATCCAGATCGAAAACACAGCCGGGATATTCCGCCCAACAGGTGGAAATCAGCGCAATGAAGCCCGCCGCATCCGAATCGCGCCCGGCGCGAAGCATCGCGTGTTCAGTTCAATTCGCGGCAGAATTCCTGAATGCGGCCACAGGCTTCGCGCAGATTTTCCATATTGGTCGCATAGGAAATCCGCAAATAGGGGGACATGCCATAAGCCGTGCCCTGCACGGTGGCGACATATTTTTCTTCCAGCAGTGCCATGGCGAAATCCGTATCGGTTTCGATCTTGCGCCCGCCCTTGCTGGTTTTGCCGATGCAGCCAGCAATATTCGGGAAGACGTAGAAGGCACCTTCCGGCTTGTGGCAGGAAATGCCCGGCGCGGCATTCAACATCTCCACCACCAGATCGCGGCGTTGGCGATATTCTTCCGCCCTTTCGCGCACCAATTCCTGCGGCCCATCCAAGGCGGCCGCGACCGCGGCCTGGGAGATGGTGGAAACGCCGGCCGTCGCCTGGCCTTGCATATTCATCATGCCCTTGATCAGCGCCTTTGGCCCACCGCAGAAACCGATGCGCCAGCCGGTCATGGCATAGGTTTTGGACGCACCATTCACCGTTAGCGTCCGGTCCTTCAGGCGCGGTTCAACATCGGCGATGGTGCAGAATTCAAACCCGTCATAGACCAGATGTTCATACATATCATCGGTCATTATCCAGACATGCGGGTGCTTCATCAGCACCGCCGCAATCGCCTGCATTTCCGCACGCGAACAGGCCGCCCCCGTTGGGTTATTCGGGAAATTGATCATCACCCATTTGGTCTTGGGCGTGATGGCGGCATCCAAATCCTCAGGCCGCAGCTTGAAGCCGTTATTCTGCGGGCAATTGATTGTCACCGGCACGCCGCCCGCAACCTTCGCCATTTCAGCATATGAAATCCAGAAGGGTGCTGGGATCAGCACCTCATCGCCGGGATCAATCGTCGCCATGAAGGCGTTGAAGATGCTCTGCTTGCCACCATTAGTGACCATGATCTCATCCAGCGCGTAATCCAGATTATTGTCGCGCTTGAATTTCCGCTGCACGGCTTCCTTGAGCCGCTTGGTGCCATCCTGCGGCGGGTATTTGGTCTCACCCGCCAGCGCTGCCTGATGCGCCGCTTCGATGGCATGCGGTGGTGTCGGAAAATCCGGCTCTCCGGAGGCCAGGCTGATCACCTTGATCCCCTGCGCGGCCAATTCCCGCGCCTTGATCGTCATGATCACGGAAGCGGAGATGGAAACGCGGTTCAATCTTTCGGCAAGGGCTGGCATGGCGATCCTGTTTTCAAATCAGATTCAGTCGGAAAAGATCCGCCGCCCCTGGTGGGGCGGCGGAAAAGCTTACTTCATGCCAGCGCAGAACTTCTGAATGCGCGTGCAGGCTTCGCTCAGCGCAGCATCAGACGTGGCATAGGAAATGCGGAAATGCCCTGGGCTCAGGAAGGCGGCGCCATGCACGGTGGCCACACCGGTTTCTTCCAGAAGCGCGATGGTGAAATCCTCATCGGTTTCAATCTTCTTGCCGCCCGCCGTGGTCTTGCCCATGCAGCCGCGCATATCCGGGAAGACATAGAAAGCGCCTTCCGGCTTATGGCAGCGCAGGCCCGGCGCGGCATTCAGCATATCCACCACCATATTGCGCCGGCGTTCATAGACCTTGCGCATATCCTCAATGCTGTCCTGCTGCCCGGTCAGCGCTTCCACCGCCGCCGCCTGAGACACGGAAGACGTATTGGAAGTGGATTGGCTTTGCAGCTTATCCATCGCCTTGATCAGCGAGATTGGCGCGCCGGCAAAACCAATGCGCCAGCCGGTCATGGCATAGGCCTTGGAACAGCCATTCATGGTCACCGTGCGGTCCTTCAGGCGCGGTTCCACCTCCAGCACGGTTGCCGGCTTGAAGCCATCATAGGCCAGCTTTTCGTAGATATCGTCCGTGAACACCCACACATGCGGATGGCGCATCAACACATCCGTCAGCGCCTTGATCTCCGCGGCGTTATAGGCAGCACCGGTCGGATAGCAGGGGTTGTTCAGGATCAGCCACTTGGTCTTGGGCGTAATCGCGGCTTCCAATTGCTCGCCGGTCATTTTGAAGCCGGAATTCTGGCCGCATTGCACGATCACCGGCGTGCCTTCCGCCAGCGCCACGATCTCCGGGTAGGAAACCCAGCACGGCGCAGGGATAATCGCTTCATCACCCGGGTTGATGGTGGCAACCAG
>CAIMVB010000405.1 GCA_903844785.1 uncultured Rhodospirillales bacterium
CCACCCGCGCGCACCATGGCACCGCCGGTGGATTTGGCGCACATCCAGGTATCATAGGTCCAATGCACGGTATTCGCATTGCAGCGCGCCCCAGTGAGGTCGCTGGATGCCGCGCTGCTGTTCAGGTGCACCTTGTTCTTTTCACGGCAGATATCGGAAACGGCGAGTGCAACCGAAGATGTGGTCACATCCAGCAGCACATCCACACCGTCACGATCAATCCATTGCCGCGCGATATTCACGCCAACATCGGGGCGGTTCTGATGGTCCGCCGCCAGCACTTCAATATTGATGCCGCGGCCTGCAAATTCCTGCACCGCCGCGCGCACGCATGCAACCGCGCTCATGCCCGCGATGTCACGGTACATGCCGGACATGTCGTTCAAGACGCCAATCTTGATGGTGGGCCCACCCTGCGCGCGCGCGCCCTGATAGGGCATTGCGCCAAAAGCAGCGGCGCCTGCAGAACCCGCGATAATGTCCCGACGTGAAAGGCTCATTTGCGATTCCCCTATTTTTTATGCCGCGCGCCCCAGGGGCGCGAGATTGGTTTCAGACACCCAAATACTGATGCAACCGATCAAGTGAGGCATTCAGGTCTTCATTCGCGACCATATCCACCACCCGGCCATGTTCCATCACGTAGTGCCGATCAGCCACTGTTTGCGCGAAGCGGAAATTCTGCTCCACCAACAACACCGTGAAGCCGCGCTTCTTCAATTCGCGAATTGTGCGACCGATTTGCTGCACGATCACGGGCGCCAGACCTTCGGACGGCTCATCCAACAGCAAAAGTCGCGCACCGGTGCGGAGAATTCGCGCAATGGCCAGCATTTGCTGTTCACCGCCCGAAAGCTTCGTGCCTTGGCTCCGCGCGCGTTCCTTCAAATTCGGGAAAAGCGTGTAGATCTCATCCAAAGGCAGCCCGCCCGGGCGTACCGTTGGCGGCAGCATCAGGTTTTCAGTGACATCGAGCGAGGCGAAAATCCCCCGCTCCTCAGGGCAATAGGCAATGCCGGCGCGCGCGATGACATCGGGCCGTGCATTCACAAATTCCTTGCCGTCATACTTCACCGAACCGGTGCGGCGTGGCACCAGCCCCATGATGGAACGCAAGGTGGAGGTCTTGCCGGCGCCATTGCGGCCAAGCAGCGTCACCACTTCGCCTTCGCGGATATCAATATCCACGCCGTGCAAAACATGGCTTTCGCCATACCAGGCTTCCAGCCCGCGCACTTCCATCAGCGCGCCTGTGCTCGCCTTGGTGCCGGCGGGTGCAGTCATCACATCAGCCATGGGCGGCCTCCGTCGGGGCTTCCGAACCAAGATAGGCGGCAATCACATCCGGGTTACGCGACACGGCGGCGTAGTCGCCTTCCGCCAGCACGCTGCCGCGCGCCAGCACGGTAATGGTATCGCAAAGCCCCTGCACAACGCGCAGGTTATGTTCCACCAGCAGCACAGTGCGGCCCACGGATACGCGCTTCACCAAGGCCACCACGCGTTCCACATCATCATGCGTCATGCCGGCCGTTGGTTCATCCAGCAGCATCATCACAGGATCAAGCGCGAGCGTGGTTGCAATTTCCAAGGCGCGCTTGCGGCCATAAGGCAATTCACCCGCGGTCAAATGCTTCCATTCGGTCAGGCCCACATCTTCCAGCAATTCTTCGGCCCGCGTGTCGAATTTGCGTAAGACCGAATCGGAACGCCAGAAATCAAAGGAACCGCCACGGGCGCGTTGCAATGCCACGCGAACATTCTCAATCACCGTCAGATGCGGGAACACCGCCGAAATCTGGAAGCTCCGCACCAGGCCAAGGCGCGCCACTTCGGCAGCCTTCATGCCTGTGATGTCGCGCCCTTCATAGCGAATGACGCCACGCGTTGGCGGCAGAAACTTGGTCAGCAGATTGAAGCAAGTGGTCTTGCCGGCGCCATTCGGGCCGATCAAGCCATGGATGGTACCCCGACGAACGCTCAGGTTCACGTCGCTTACCGCGACGAAGCCCCGGAATTCCTTGGTAAGCCCTACCGTTTCAAGGATGGTATCAGACACCTGAACCAAGCCCCCCCTTCTTATGCAGCGGTTGATACCGCGACGACTGTTTGAACCTTACCTATGCGAGGCTTGGCCTTCCTGCAAGCCACCCCCTTCAATTCCCGACAAAAATTCCGCCCGGCCTGTTTTTGAACAAAAAAAGGGCAGAGGTTTCCCCCTGCCCTTTTTGATAATTCCAGGCTTGTTCGGATCAGGCTTCGGACAATTCCGTGGGCGCCACCTGACGTTCAGACACCTTGGCGAGTTCCAGGATGAAATCCACGACCTTTTCTTCAAAAATCGGGGCACGGAGGTTTTCCATCGCTTCCGGATTCTTGCGGAAGAAGTCGATCACCTGCTGTTCCTGGCCACGATAACGCATGGCTTCCTGGCGTAGCGCGCCGCTCAGCTCATCCGGGGTCACCTGGATATTGTTGGTACGCCCAATTTCGGACAGCAGCAGGCCAAGGCGGATGCGGCGTTGGGCGATGCCGCGATATTCTTCGCGCAGCGTCGCCTCATCCTTGCCCGCATCATCCGAATCGAGCCGGCCGGCCTTCAAATCCGCTTCCACGCGCTGCCAGATCTGACCAAATTCGCCTTCCACCATGCCTTCCGGCACGGGGAAGCTCGCCTGATCGGCAAGCTTGTCCAGCAGCGCGCGCTTCAGGCGCATGCGGGCAAGCCCATCATATTCGCGCTGCAGGCCTTCCTTCACCTGGGCCTGCAGGCCGGCCAGATCAGCCTGACCCACCGCCTTCGCCAATTCATCATCAATGGCGCGCGGCACACGCTGCTGCAGCTTCTTGCCCGTGATGGAGAAGACCGCGCGCTTGCCGGCCAATTCGGCCGAACCGTAATCGATCGGGAAGACCACCTGGATATCGCGGCTTTCGCCAACGGCCATGCCTTCCATCTGTTCGGTGAAGCCTGGAATGAAGCCAGCGCCGCCCACTTCCACCGGCATATCAGTGGCGCTGCCGCCCGCGAATGGGCTGAGCGCGGGTTCTTCCGTGCCGGCGAACAAGCGCGCCGGGCCAAGGCGCAGCGTGAATTCAACCGCCGCGCCGGAAGTAATGCCATGCAGATAGATAAAGGGACGGCAAGCGCCAATTTCGGCCTGCCCAGGGAAGGTGAAGACCAATGTGCTGCGCCCGGCAGTCACATCAAACGCCTCACGCTGCATATCCAGGAAATCAACACTATCCTGGCCCAGGCTGTAGAAATTAAAGCCCAGCTTGCCCTGCGTGCCTTCTGGCAGGCTGCCCGCATTCACCTTGGTGGAAACGGTGAGGCTTTGCGTTGCACCTGGCGCCGCGGCAATGCCCTTGGCCCCTTCCAGGAAAACCTGCACCCAGCCCGCTTCGCTTGCCGTGCCGCTGATGCGCAGATCAACATAGGGCAGCGCATCTTCCGTGCCGATGGCGGCGATTTCGGAGGTCAGACCAGCCGAGAGGCCAATTTCCCAGCCGCGCGGCGCCTGGCCCGGAAGGCCCGGCACGGCACCCAGCCCAGGTCCATTGGTCAGCAGATCCGGCACCACGGAACCGGCGAAATCGCAAACCATCACCTCGCCCTTCGCGGCGGGGCGGTCTTCAGTCACATCCGCCAATTCACCATTGCGGCTGGCGAGGGTTTCCAGGATTTTGCTCACTTCCTCATCGGCTGGCTCGGCGCGCAGACGTTCCAGTTCGATGCCCGAAAAATCCGGCATGGGGATTTCCGGCAGCACTTCCAATTCCATGCGGAATTCAAGGTCACCGCCATCGGGGAAATTCGTCACCTCGATCTTCGGTTGCAGCGCGGGCTTCAAGCCACGATCACTGACCACCTTGCGGGACGCATCGCCCACGGATTGTTCCAGGACTTCGCCCATCACGGCGGTGCCATAGCGCTGACGCACAATGGAAAGCGGCACCTTGCCCGGGCGGAAGCCTGGCAGCGAAACCGTCTTGGCGATTTCGGAAAGGCGCTTTTCGCGGCTGGAGGCGATATCGCCCGCCGGAAGCGTCACGGAATAGGCGCGCTTCAA
>CAIMVB010000406.1 GCA_903844785.1 uncultured Rhodospirillales bacterium
ATGATCCGAACCTGAAGATTTCTTTTGCCCATATGACGGCGGCCATGATCTAAAAAATCAGCCAAACTAGAAAATTCACCCCTTCACCTGTGCCGCCGAACTAATCGCCCCCGCTTCCCGCAGCGCCGCGCGCTGTTCCGCCGTAAACCCAAAAATCCCCCCCAGCACTTCTTCCTCATGCTGATTGAGAAACGGGCTCGGCTTCAGCGCCGGTGCCGGCGCATCGGCGAAGCGTAGCGGTGAGGATGGCAAGCACACGCGCCCAACCTCAGGATGCTCCACCCAATGCAGCATGCCGCGTTCATGCATGCCGGCGTCATTGATCACCTCATCCAAATCACGCACGGGTGCTGCCGGCACGCCAAATTTGCGCGTCGCCGCCACGGCTTCTTCGCGCGTCATGGCCGAAAGCCAATCGGTGACCATGGCATCCACTTCGGCCATGTTTTGCACCCGCGCGGGGTTGGTGGCGAAGCGCGGATCGCCCATCAAATCTTCGCGCCCCATGGCGCGCAGCAGGCGGTTCCAATGGTCTTCCTTGACGACGATGATCGCCAGATAGCCATCGCTGGTCGGATAGACATTATAGGGCGCCATGGCGAGGCCCGCATGGGAATTGCCCGTGCGCGGCGGGATGGTGCCGCGCTTGCCGCCGAAATGCATCCCAAGCGCGGAAGCAAGGCAGGGGTAGACCGTATCCTGCATGGCGATTTCAACAAAGCGCCCGCGCCCGGTGCGTTCCCGGTCAAACAGCGCGGTCAGCGCGGCGGCGTAAAGATGCGTGCCGCCCAGAAAATCCACCACGGCCGGGCCGGATTTCACCGGCGGGCCATCCGGGAAGCCCGTGGTGTGCATAATGCCGGATGCCGCCTGCACCGTCAGGTCCATGGCCAGCTTGTCGCGATCCGGCCCGGAACGGCCATAGCCTGACGCCGCCGCATAGATCAGGCGCGGGTTGCGGGCCAGCAGCACTTCCCAGCCAAGGCCAAGCTTATCCATCGCCCCCGGCGCGAAATTCTCAATCAGAATATCGGCGCGATCCACCATGGAAAGGAATAGCTCGCGCCCGGCTTCATTCTTGAAGTCTATCGAAATGCCAAGCTTGTTGGAATTCAGCATGGCTTGCGGCACGGAACCGCCGGAAACCATCGTCCGTCGGCGCAGAGACTCTCCCCCCGGCGGTTCAATCTTGATGACGGTGGCGCCGGCCATCGCCATCAGGAAGGAACAATAAGGCGCCTGATAAATCTGCCCGAGATCGAGAACGAGAATCCCATCCAGCGGGCGATGCGGCTCCGCCATCCGGGCTTAGACCTTGGAACCCAGGATGCGCCGGCCAATGGCGCTGCGATGCACCTCTGACGGGCCTTCATAAACGCGCATTAGGCGCACCTGCTGGTGCATCAATTGCAAGGGAAGTTCCTTCGTGACACCCATGGCGCCGAAGGTCTGCATGGCCTGGTCCAGAATATCCTGCGCCATTTCCGTGCCTTCCACCTTCAGCATGGAAGCTTCCATGCGCACGTCAGCGCCCGCATCAAGCTTGGCCGCCAAATCGGCCACCATCAGCTTGCAGGCATGCATACGCGTGGCGGCTTCGGCCACCCACCATTGAATGGCCTGCCGGTCGGCCAGGCGCACGCCAAAGGTCACGCGATTGCGCGCCTGATCCGCCATCATGTCCAAGGCGCGGCGCGTCATACCGACGCAACGCGCGCCCATTTGCAGGCGGCGGACATTCAGGCGCAACTGCATCGGCGCATAGCCGCGGCCCAATTCGCCGAGCACCTGGGACTCCGGCACGCGGCAATCCTCGAACACCAATTCGTAAGTCTTGCGCCCGCCAATCATGGAAATTTCGCGTTCAATGATGAAGCCAGGCGTGCCCTTTTCCACGATGAAGGCCGTGACCCCTTCCTGGCGCTTACCATCGCCGGTGCGCGCCATGAGGATGATGAAATCCGCGCGCGGCACATTGCTGACCCAAATCTTGCGGCCATTAATGACCCAATCATTGCCATCCTTCACCGCGCGGGTCGTCATGCCCGCGGGGTCCCCGCCCGCGCCGGGCTCGGAAATGGCCATGGCGGAACGCGCCGTGCCTTCAGCGTAAGGCGCCAGATAACGCTCCCGCTGCATGGAATTGGCGACGGAGAGCATCATGTGCAAATTGGGGCTATCGGGCGGGATGACGAAGGGCACGCAGGCGCGGCCCAGTTCTTCCTCAGCGGCCGCAAGAGCACTCAGCGATAGATTCGCGCCGCCGAATTCCTCCGGCACATCAAGCCCCCAAAGGCCCAATTCCTTACAGCGCGCGAGCAGTCGCGTTTCTTCTTCTTCCGAAAGCTTATAGCCCTTGCCTTCGGCTTCGCGCTTCAGAATCGCGGGCTCAAGCGGGATCAGTTCCTTATCCACGAAGCGCGCGACCAAGTCTTGCAACATGCGCGTTTCTTCAGAGGGGGCGAAGGGTAAAGGGTTATGGTCCATGGCGGCTGCTTCCTTGTTCTGATACGCAAGGCATCACCAGCGGGGCGATGCGTCAAGGCGCGAAATGTCAGAATATCGCGCCGAAGGGCAGTACTGTCACGCGATCCCCGGGGCTGACCGCCGTGATATCTTCCGGCAATTCGACAAAAGCGTCCGATTGCGTAAGCGATGTCAGCAACCCCGCCCCTTCTCGTGCAAATTTCTGCGCGCGCGGCAGGCCGCCCGTGGCTTGCAGGCTGACGCGCACATATTCGCGCCGCCCGGCCTTTTTGCGGTAGCTGAAATCCGCCTCCGCCACGAAACGCGGCAGGGCTTCCGGCAGGGCGCCGGCTAGGCGCAGCACCAGGGGCCGCGCAAGGTGCAAGAAGGTGACAACGGCGGCCACGGGATTGCCCGGCAGGCCCAAAACCGGCGTGCCATTCACCAAGCCCATGGCCGCAGGCCGGCCCGGCTTCACCGCCAGCCGCCAAAACACCAGCCGCCCGCCGGCTTCAATCGCGGCACGCACATGGTCTTCCTCGCCTGTGGAAACACCGCCGCTGGTCAGCAGCAAATCATGGCTGGCGGCGGCTTCACGCAAAGCGGCTTCGGTGGCAGCGCGGTCATCGGGCAGGATGCCAAGATCATGCGCTTCCACGGGCAGCGCGGCAAGCAGCGCGAGCAGCGTGAAGCGGTTGCTGTCATAGCTCTGCGCCGGGCCAAGCGCGCTGCCGGGGCTCGCCAATTCATCGCCGGTGGAAAACACGCCGACGCGGAGCCTGGGCCGTACCGCAAGCCGCGCCTGCCCCAAAGCGGCTGCGAGGCCGATTTCAGCCGGGCCAAGCCTTTTGCCCTCAGGCAGGGCCAGCGCGCCCTTGGCGATATCCTCCCCCGCTGGGCGGGCATTGGCCCCAAGCTTCAGGCCGGGGGGGATGAAAATCGCCGCACCATCACGGCGCACATCTTCCTGCATCACGGCGGTATCAGCGCCTGGCGGCATGGGGGCGCCGGTGAAAACGCGCATCGCCTCACCAGCGGCAAGGGCGCGCGGCGCAGCATGGCCGGCCGCGATGCGGCCCACTTCGGTCAGGGCGGTCTCAGCGCCCAGGGCAAGGTCTGCGTGCCGGAAGGCCCAGCCATCCACGGCAGCGTTGAAAAAGGGCGGCAGCGGCAAGGGCGCCATCAGTGGCGCGGCCAAAACGCGTCCGCGCGCTTCGGCCAGGGGCACGAATTCTTCGCCGGTCGCGGGCGGGATGCGTTCCAGGATCAGCGCCTGGGCTTCTTCCACTGCCATCAGCGCGCCGCCAAAGGCGAAGCAATCATCCGAAAGCTGCGCCATTAGGCCTCCGTCCAGGCAATATCCTCGATCTTTCGGGCATGGGCCAGCACGAGATCAGCAATGGCTTCCACCTCATCCAACCCAGCGCGGGGCAGATCATAAGGGGGTAGCGTGTCGGATGCTACCGCGACAATGCCCGGCATATCCGGGTGCATCCAGGGCTTGGCATTGGCGGCGCGATGCACTTCCAGCTTTGGGTGCGCGTCGCGCTTGAAGCCTTCCACAATCACCAGATCAACGCG
>CAIMVB010000407.1 GCA_903844785.1 uncultured Rhodospirillales bacterium
GCCCTTAGCGGCGGCGCGGTTGATGCGCGCGTCACGCCGCCCGGCGGTTATTCTGCATGAACAGAATGCTGTGCTGGGCCGCGCCAATCGGCTGATGGCGCGTAGCGCTGATTTGCTTGCCCTTTCCTACGCCGAAACCGCAATGGTACCAGAAGGCACCCGAAGCGCGGTGGTGGGCAATCCGGTGCGCCCGGCGCTCGCTGCCTTGGCGGGGCAGCCCTATCCTGTGCCATCCGATGGAACGGCGCTGCGCGTTCTTGTTCTGGGCGGATCGCTTGGCGCGCGCATTTTTGCCGATGTGGTGCCGGCTGCCATCAGCGCCCTGCCCGAAGCCTTGCGCGCGCGCTTGCTGGTGACGCAGCAATGCCGGGCTGAGGATTTGGCGCGCACGCGCAGCGCCTATGAAGCGGCGGGTATTCCCGCCGATCTTGCGCCGTTTTTCCCGGATGTGGCCGGGCGGCTTGCCACCGCGCATCTGGTGATCGGCCGCGCAGGCGCTTCCACGGTGGCGGAGATTGCCTGCGCGGGCCGGCCTTCCATTCTTGTGCCGCTGCCATCGGCGATTGATGACCACCAGAACGCGAATGCGCGCGCCTTGGCGGCGGCGGATGCGGCGAAGATTTTCGCGCAAGCCGCCTTCACGCCACAGGCGCTGACGGATGCGCTGGTTTCTTTCCTGAATTTTCCGGCGCGCATGGCATCTGCCGCTGCCGCCGCTGCCGCGCTTGCGCGCCCACATGCGGCACGTGATCTCGCGGACCGCGTCATGGCATTGGCGCGGCGTGATATGGTGAGAGTTTCCTGATGCGCGCGCTACCTATCAATATTGGTGCTATTCATTTTGTCGGTATTGGCGGCATTGGCATGTCGGGCATTGCCGAAGTGCTGCACACGCTTGGCTACCAAGTGCAGGGCAGCGATATTGCTGAAGGCGGCAATATCGCGCGGCTACGCGCTGCTGGCATTCCCGTGATGATTGGCCATGACGCGGCCAATCTGGGCAATGCGCAGGTGATTGTAGTCTCCACCGCCGTGAAGCGCGACAACCCCGAAGTGGCGGCGGCGCGCCAGCGCCTGATCCCCATTGTCCGTCGCGCGGAAATGCTGGCTGAACTTATGCGCCTTAAATGGTCCATCGCCATTGGCGGGACGCATGGCAAGACCACGACTACAAGCCTGGTCGCCGCCGTGCTGGAAGCCGCGCGGCTTGATCCCACTGTCATTAATGGCGGCATTATCAATGCCTATGGCACCAATACGCGCATGGGCAGTGGCGAATGGATGGTGGTGGAAGCCGATGAAAGCGATGGGTCTTTCCTGAAATTGCCCGCCGTTGTCGCCGTGGTCACGAATATGGACCCGGAACATCTGGACCATTGGGGCACGGAAGATGCGATGAAGGAAGGCTATGCCCAATTCGTCGGCAATATCCCCTTCTACGGCTTCGCGGTGCTCTGCATTGACCATCCCGAAGTGCAGGCAATGATTCCGCGCCTTTCGGATCGGCGCATCGTGACTTACGGCTTTTCGCCGCAGGCAGATGTGCGCGCTGAACGCGTGATCACAGACCGCATGGGTGCGACTTTTGAAGTGACGGTGACGGACCGGTTGAGCGGGCGCGTGCGCAATATGAAGCCCTTCCGCCTGCCCATGCTGGGGCACCATAATGTGCAGAATGCTTTGGCGGCTGTGGCGATTGCCGCCGAAATGGATATTGATGAAGGCACCATCCGCACCGCGCTAGCCGGCTTCAAGGGTGTGAAGCGCCGCTTCACGCGCACCGGCGATGCGGGCGGCATTACGGTGATTGATGATTACGGCCATCACCCGGTGGAAATTGCTGCTGTTTTGAAAGCGGCGCGCCAGGCCGGCGCGCGGGATGTGATTGCGGTGGTGCAACCGCATCGATATTCGCGTCTGGCGTCCTTGTTTGAAGATTTCTGCGCCTGCATGAATGATGCGGGTACGGTGATTGTGGCCGATGTCTATGCGGCGGGCGAGCAGCCCATTGAAGGCGTGGATAAGGATGCGCTGGTGGAAGGGCTGCGCGCGCGCGGGCATCGTTCCGTGGTGCCCTTGCCCGGCCCCGATAGCCTGGCGGAAATGATCCACGCCATGGCGCGTTCGGGTGATTATGTTGTGTGCCTGGGTGCTGGTAGCATCACCAATTGGGCCCATGCCCTGCCGGGGCAATTGACTGAATTGCAATCACGCGCCCGCGGGCGCTTGGCGGGGGCGATGAAATGATGCCCCAGCCCATCAGCAATGCTGTGCTGCCACCCTTGCGCGGTCGCGTGGAAGCCAATGCGCCGCTTGGTCCGGCCACTTGGTTTCGTGTGGGCGGGGCAGCCGATGTGCTGGTGCGCCCGGCGGATCTGGATGATCTTTTGCTGCTGCTGCGCGATATGCCCGCCGATCTGCCGCTGACAATCCTTGGCGCGGCTTCCAACATGATCATTCGCGATGGTGGCATTGCGGGTATGGTGCTGCGCCTGGCGCGCGGCTTTGGTGACGTGGTGGTGGAAGCCGACGGCATTATCGCCGGCGCCGCTGCTTTGGATGTGACGGTGGCAGAAACCGCCGCGGCTGCTGGGCTTGCCGGGCTTGAGTTTCTGGTCGGTATTCCAGGCAGTATCGGCGGCGCGGTAGCGATGAATGCCGGTGCGTATGGCCGTGAGATCAGGGATGTTCTGGAGTGGGCTGAAATCGCCACACCAGAAGGCTTGATGCGCCTGGATGCGGCGGCGCTGCATTTTGCGTATCGTCATGCGCAATTGCCGGTGCGCGGCGTTGTGGTGCGGGCAAAGTTGCGCGCAACGCTGGGCGATAAGGCCGCAATCTCAGCCCGGCTTGCGGAAATTCGCGCTGCACGTGAAGCAACCCAGCCCGTGCGTGCGCGCACCGGCGGTTCTACTTTCAAAAACCCCCTCGGTGATCGCAAGGCCTGGGAATTGATTGATGCTGCTGGTTGCCGTGGCCTAATGCGCGGTGCGGCGCAGGTCAGCGAAAAACACTGCAATTTCCTGATCAATCTGGGTGGCGCCAGTGCTGCCGATATTGAAGCCTTGGGCGAGGATGTGCGCGCGCGCGTGCTGGACCATTCCGGCATTGCCCTTGAATGGGAAATTCGCCGCATCGGAAGGGCGCAGCCATGACCAAGCATGTGGCAGTGCTCTATGGCGGGCGTTCGGCAGAACGCGAAGTTTCGCTCTCCTCTGGCAGGCAAGTGATTGCGGCGCTGCGCGAAGCGGGCTTTGCCGTCACACCCATTGATGTTGGTGATGATCTTGCTGCGGTGATCCGTGCATTGAGCGAGCCGCGCCC
>CAIMVB010000408.1 GCA_903844785.1 uncultured Rhodospirillales bacterium
AGAATACAGGGCCTTTCACTGCTTGGCAGATATGCGCCACTTCTGCCTTATCCTTCGGGCCTTCCACGAAGGCGAGGTCTGCACCCGCTTCCAGAAAGGCATTGGCGCGGGTGATGGCTTCTTCCATGGAACCGCCATGGGCGCCGCGTGCATCGGTGCGCGCGATGATCACGAAATCAGCGTCAAGCGCATCGCGCGTTTGGCAGGCGGCACGGATTTTGAGCACGGCTTCATCGCGCGCAATCACTTCCCGCCCTGCCACATGGCCGCAACGCTTGGGTGCCACCTGGTCTTCCAAATGCATCCCCGCAACACCTGCGCGGATATATTCTTCCACCGTGCGCACCACATTGATGGCATTGCCAAAGCCCGTATCGGCATCGGCAATCAGCGGCGCACGCACGGCAGAGGCGATCAGCTTCGCGTTCAGCGCCATTTCGGTCAGCGTGATCAGCCCTGCATCGGGCAGGCCGAGCAGGTTCAGCGACGTGCCATAGCCCGACATATACAACGCCGGGAAACCCGCATGTTCCAGAATGCGGGCCGACATGGCGTTGAAGCAGCCCGGCAGGATCAGCGGCGCGGGTTCCTTCAACAACGCGCGCAACCTTGTGGTGGCGCGGGCGGGGCTTGCTTGACCAAGGCGCATGGCGTCTTCCCCCTTACTTCAGCGGGAAGCCAAGGGAGCGCAGCGCCGCCTTCAGCCCATCGCGCCCACGCAGCGCGCTGATGGAACCGATGCGCGAAATCACGCGCTGAGACCAATTATCCGCCGCCATTTCATAGCGCTTGGAGTATTCCGAGAGCTTTTCATCATAGGAAGCGCGCAGCGCTTTTTCCTTGGTGGTGGAATAGGTTTCGTGATGCAGCACCGCTTCCTGAGACAGGCGCGGCTTCACCGCACTTTCCTTGCCCGGCGCGGCATAACCAACACAAAGCCCGAAGACCGGCGCTGCCCCCGGCGGCAGGCCGAGCATGGCAGCCACACGCGGCACATCATTGCGAAGCGCGCCGATATAAAGCGTGGCAAGGCCCATGCTTTCCGCCGCCACCACGGCGTTTTGTGCGGCAAGACCCGCATCAATGGCTGCCACCAGGAAGGTTTCCAGGAAGGGCATCCCCGCCAGAGAGACACCTTCCTGCTGACCGAGCCGTTCATTGCGCGACACATCGGCGATGAAGACCAGGAAGATCGGGCATTGTTCGATATGGCGCTGCCCACCGGCGATTTCCGCGAGCGCCTTGCGCTTTTCCGGGTCATTGACCGCAACCACGGACCAGGTTTGCAGATTGGAAGAAGTCGCCGCCGATTGCGCCGCCGCAATCAGGGACTCAAGCGTGCCCGCGGGCAGCGCATCGGGCCGATAGCCGCGCACCGAACGATGCGAGAGCAGCAGCGCCATGGTGTCATTCCAGGGGCCAATCTTGGGTTCCACGCCAGCGCCGTAACGCGCGGTAAGGGCGGCCGCAGCCGGCAATTGCATACCATCCATGGGGGTATTCCTTCTCAATGATGCGATGACGTTAGGCCAGAAAGGCCCGAGATGAAAATCACGCGGGCTGACGAAACCCCGCCGCCGGATGGGGCGCCGCCAGCAAAGGCCCGGCGCCAAAGAGTTTTTCGCGGTAAGTGCCCGCAGCATAGCCCCGCTTATAGCGCCCGCGTTCCTGCAATGCCGGCACCAAAAGCCGCACCACATCTTCCAGGCATTCGGGGGTGACAGTGCGCGAGAGGTTGAAGCCATCCACATCCGCCTGATCCATCCAGGCAATCAGTTCATCCGCGACTTCCTCGACCGAACCAACAATGGGAGGCTGGCGGCTGCCCAGCACCATGCGGTCAATCAAAGCGCGCTTGGTGGCGCGCGGTGCGGCGGCGCGCAAAGCCTCCACATTGGAACGGATAGCTTGGCTTTGCCCGGCTTCCGGCAATTCCTCATCGAGGTCAAAACGCGCCAAATCAATGCCGAGAGACGCGGAAGCATGCGCCAGCGCGCCTTCAATGCTGGCGTGTTGGCGATATTCGGCAAGCTTCGCCTCGGCCTCTGCCCGTGTGCGGCCAATGATCAGCGTGGCGCCGACGAACATACGGATCGGGCGCGGCGCGGCGCGGGCGCGCAAATCAGCGACCAGCTTCGCCACATGAGCCTTTGGCCCGCCATTCAGGAACACGCATTCCGCATGCTGCGCGGCAAAGCCCCGCCCGCGATCCGAAGCGCCGGCCTGATAAAGCACCGGCGTGCGCTGCGGGGATGGTTCCACCAGATGCGGCGCATCCAGCCGATATTGCCGGCCTTGATGCGTGATGCGCTTCACGCGGGCCGGATCGGCGTAAATCCCCGCCGCACGGTCGCGCTTCACGGCATCGGCGGCCCAGGATTCCTCCCAAAGCCGATAGAGGATTTCCATATATTCATCGGCCAGATCGTAGCGATCATCATGCGCCATTTGCCGATCCAGCCCCATGGCGCGGGCCGCACTATCCAGATAGCCGGTGACGATATTCCAGCCGATGCGCCCTTTGGTCAGATGATCCAGCGTGGAAAACCGCCGCGCCATCAGCGCTGGGCTTTCCCATGCGAGGTTACACGTCACGCCAAAGCCAAGATGGCGCGTAGCCGCTGCCATGGCGGGCACAAGCAACATGGGATCAATCAGCGGCACCTGCACCGCATTGCGGATGGCCGCATCGCCATCGCCGCCATGCACATCATAAATGCCGAGCACATCCGCCAGAAACAGCCCGTCAAACAGGCCTTCTTCCAATAACCGCGCCAGGCCCATCCAGTAATCTAGCGAGAGATATTCCGCCGACCGATCCCGCGGATGGGTCCACATGCCCTGCTGGATATGGCCAACACAGGCCATATCAAAGGCATTGAAGCGGATTTCTCGCTTCACAGCGAAAGCCCAGGGACCAAAAGCGCTTCCAGAACGCGGCGTCGATCGCCATCAATCACCACGGCCTTGCGCGCCTTCAAATCAAAGCCAATGCCAATGGCTTCCGCTGCCGCCACCGGGGCACCCGTTACGCCATCATGCAGCAAATGCGTCCAGGTGGTGGTTTTGTCCCCCAAAGCGCGCAACCCGCTATGAATGACCAGCAAATCCCCCACGCGCATCGGCTTCAGATAGACCAGGCGATATTCCAAAGCGGCGCTGCCAATGCCCTCTTCCCGCGCGCCCAATTCCTCGGTCCCGCGAAAGCGCAGATTGGGCACGCCATCCCAAATGCGCGCAATCACCACATCCGGGCGCATCAGCCCGGCGCGATCACAATCTTCTGCCCGGATGGCGCCAAGATGCGCCTCTGTCAGGCCCATGGCGGCGGTGGCGGCGGCATCAGGCGGGGTGCGGATGGGATCAAAAGGCAGGCCTCGCGGCCCGGCATGGGGCGGCAGGGTGGTCATGAGGCTTGCGATCTTGCCATCCACCCCCTCTGGCAGCGGCAGAACCTCCCCACTCAAAGGATGGCGCAATTCAACATCGGTTACGAAAGCGGCCGAGGCCGCGCCCGTGCCGCTATTCTGGATTTCCGCATAAACCCGCAGCCGATCCCCGCGCCGCGCCAAGATACCGCCATGGATGGTGAAGGCCGCCCCCGCCGCCAGTTCGCGCAAAAAGCGGATATGCTGATCCACCGGCGTGAAAAAGCCGCGATCCGGCGTGATGCCGAGCGCCAGGGCCAGCCAGCCCAGCCCATCACCGACCCGCGCGACGTAATGGCGCACATTCATATGCCCCATCACATCACATTCGCCGCTTTGCACACTGCCCTTGCCGATCACGATCATTCTGGGGTCCCCTTCATCGCCCGCAGAACACCCCGCCCCGCCTCTTTAAGCAAGGCTAGGTACTTGAGCGCGCCAAAACTTCGGCGCAGCATACCCAAAAGCAAAAGGAAGGAACCGCGCCATGGATGTCGGTATTTTCAACCTCATGGGTTATCGCAATCGCGGCGTGCCCACGGCCGCGATTTATGACCAGACCATCGCCCAGGTGAAGGCCGCGGAAGCCGCCGGCTTCAACATCGCCTGGTTCGCCGAGCACCATTTCTCCAACTACTGCGTCTGC
>CAIMVB010000409.1 GCA_903844785.1 uncultured Rhodospirillales bacterium
TATGCAGGTGTCACATGATGATGTGATCCATGCCGACCATCACGGCGCGGTGGTGATCCCGCATGATGTGGTGACCAAAATCCCCGCCGCCATTGATCTTGGCGCGCGCAAGGAAGCGGTGATCCTGGATATGGCCCGCGCGCCTGGCTTCAATATCGCGAAGCTCCGCGAAGCCTTGGCGAAATCCGAAGACATCCACTGATTGGGGAGGGGGCGGGCAACCGCCCCCATCTTCGCAGCGCATGACCGAACGCCCGATCCTGACCGAGGTGAAGCCCCAATGGGTGGATCACTACGGCCATATGAATCTGGCCTATTATCTGGTCGTGTTTGACATGGCCTGCGATGTGCAGTGGCTCGACCTTGGCTTTGGTCCCGAGTATCGCGCGCGCGGCATGGGCACTTTCGCGGCTGAATCTTGGCAGGCCTATATCCGCGAAGTGCGCGAAGGCGCGCCCTTGGCCTGCGAAAGCGCGGTCTTGGATTTTGATGATAAGCGCCTGCTCTGCCGCCACTTGATGTTCCATGCCAAGGAAGGCTGGCAGGTCGCAGAAAATGAGGTGCTTTACCTCAGCATTGATCTGACCAAGCGGCGCGTGGCGCCCTGGCCCGAGGATATCCTGGCGCGGCTTGCCGCCCACCGTTCCGGTGAAACCGCCAAGCGGCTTTCACTCAAACCCCCAAAGCATTGAATTTAGAAGAAAGGAAGCGCGCCATGGCACGCATTGGCTTTGTTGGTCTCGGCAATATGGGCGCGCATATGGTGCGCAACCTGCTGAAGGCCGGGCATGAGGTCACCGTCTTTGACCTGGTGCCTGCCGCCATAGCCTCCGTCACGCCGAATGGCGCCAAGGCTGCGCCCAATGCGGCGGAAGCGGCGCGCGGCGCGGAATATGTCATCACCATGCTGCCGGCCGGCCAACATGTGCGCGATGCCTGGCTTGGCGCGGGCGCCATGGCTGCTGCAACTGCGCCGGATGCACTGCTGATTGATTGCTCCACCATTGATGTCGCCACCGCCCGCGATGTCGCCGAGAAATCCGGCCGCGCCTTTGTGGATGCACCGGTCTCTGGCGGGACAATGGGCGCTGAGGCCGGCACGCTGACCTTCATGGTCGGCGGCACGCCGGAACATTTCGCCCGGGCCGAGCCCATCCTGAAGCAGATGGGGCGCAATGTCATTCACTGTGGCGCGGCGGGCGCGGGGCAGGGGGTGAAGCTGTGCAATAACATGATGCTCGCGGCGACGATGATCGTCACCTCGGAAGCCTTTGTTCTTGCAGAAAAACTCGGTCTTTCGCATCAGGCGCTGTTTGATGTCTGCTCCACCTCCACCAGCAATTCCTGGGCGCTGTCCAGCTATTGCCCGGTGCCGGGGCCCGTGCCGGCCAGCCCGGCCAATCGGGACTATAAGCCCGGTTTTGCAGCGGCGCTGATGGCGAAGGATCTGGGCCTGGCGCAGGAAGCGGTGGAGCAAACTGGTACGGCTTCGCCCATCGGCGCGCAGGCGCTGGCGCTGTTTCGGCAATATCTGGAACGCGGTGGTGGCGATAAGGATTTCTCGGGCATCATCAACTTGATCCGCGAAGGGGGCGTGAAGTGATCACAAGTTTCGTCTCGCCCCGCCTGTTGATGATGGGCGGCGGGTCTATCGGTCAGGCGGCGGCGGTACTGGCCCAATTTGGCCTGTCGCGCCCTCTGGTGGTCACCGATCCCTGGATGGTGTCTTCCGGCACGGTTGAAAAGCTGCTGGCACCGCTGAAGGCCGCTGGCATCAGCTATGGTGTCTTCAGCGATACCGTGCCGGA
>CAIMVB010000410.1 GCA_903844785.1 uncultured Rhodospirillales bacterium
GCCCGCCATATTCTTCCGGCACTGACATGCCAAGCACGCCAAGCCCGGCAAGCTTTTTGATATTCGGCCAGGGAAAGGTGCCATCCATCCATTTCGGCGCATCCTGCTTGAATTCACTTTGCGCCAATTGCCTGACGGCGGCGACCATTTCCCGCTGTTCAGTGCCGATCTTGAATTCCATGAGAGCCTTCCGCGTATTTATGTGAGTAATGAATGTTCAGCCCGCTTCGCTTTTCAGTGTATCCAAAGCGCCTTTCAGCGCGGATTGGAAAACGCTGACATCGGAACCATAGCAAAGGCAGCGAAAACCCTTGGCGCGCCATCCACGCACCATTTCAAGCCCCGCGCCCAGCACACCGGCCGGCTTGCCTGCGGCTTCGCATGCCGCCAGGAAGCGTGATAGCGCGGCTTGGAAAACTGGGTGATCAAATTGCGCGGTAATGACGAGTGAATCGCTCAAATCATAATGGCCGAACCAGCCGAGATCTACACCTGGTACCGCCATGATTTCTTCCACATTTTCGATCCCCGTGGCGGTTTCGATCAGTGGAATCACCATGATGCGTTCATTTTCGGCGCGCATGCCGGCTATGACATCCTGGCCCTTATAATCATCATGCGCATAGCCGAAGCCAACGCCGCGCCTTCCTTCCGGGCGATAGCGGCACCAGGCAGCCAATTCTTCAGCCTGTTTCCGTGTTTCTACCATGGGTTCCATGATACCCATGGCGCCGGCATCAAGAATGGGCGCAATGAGGTGATAGTGATGGCCGGTGACGCGCACCAAGGGCACCACGCCGACATTCCGTGCAAAGGCACATTGCGCCTTCACCGCATCAATGCCCATGCCGCCATGTTCCATATCAAAAATCACATATTCGGCGCCGGCATTGGCCAGGACTTGGCAAAGCCCTGGCGTCAGAAATTCCGTCGCCATAATGCCATGCACCATCTGGCCATTGCGAAGCGCGGCGCGGACAGGGTTCTGGCGCATGGTTCAGCTCAGCTTCATGCCTGAATAGCCTTGGGCTGCAACCTCATCACATTTCGCGCGATAGGCCGGCGCACCGCCCTGATATTGCAGAATGCGGCGCTGATCGCGCCCTTCGACATTGCGGTTGATGCCCGTCGCCCAGGAATCGATCTGAGCATAGAGCATGCCCTCGGCCAGGGTTTCGATATGGTGCGACCATTCGGCTTCCGCTGCCGCGGTGGCTTCAAAGCGGGTGATGCCCTTATCGCGGACATGGCGCATCAGATCTGTCACCCATTCCACATTCTGTTCAATGCAGCGCGGGATATTGCAGCGTGTTGAAGCATTATGCGGGCCGACAATCGTCAGCATATTGGGAAAACCCGCGGATTGGAGGCCGAGAAAGGTTTTCGGCCCATCAGCCCATTTGTCCTTCAGCTTTTCACCACCAATGCCGCGAAAATCAATCCGGTCAAAGGCGCCGGTAATGGCATCAAAGCCGGTAGCATAGATGATCATGTCGAATTCATATTCGGCATTGCTGGTCTTGATGCCCTTTAGTGTGACGCGTTCGATTGGTGTTTCATTAATATCCACCAATTGCACATTGTCCCGATTATAGGCTTCAAAATACCGTGTTTCGAGTGGCACGCGGCGCGTGCCGAAGCCGTGATTCTTGGGGATCAACTTATCCGCAACCGCCGGGTCCTTCACGCGCTGGCGGATCTTGCGGGCGATGAAATCGCTGATCAGCGCATTGGCCTTGGGGTCGGTCAGGATATCGCGGTAATTCGCCTGCCAAATGCCAAAGCCGGGTTCCGCGTAGCGTTGTTCCCAAAAGGCTTCGCGTTCTTCCGGTGTTACTTCGAATACGCTGCGCGGGTCAGAATTATGGATATAGCAGCCGGGCGTAGTGCGCAGAAGCGCGAAAAGCGCAGGATAATTACCCTTGATCTGGCGCTGTTCTTCATCCGTGATAGCGCGGTTATGTAAAGGTGCGCACCAATTCGGCGTGCGCTGGAAAACCGTGAGGGAGCCAACCTCAGCGGCGATGGTCTGAATCACCTGCACGCCGGTTGCACCCGTGCCAATCACCGCCACGCGCTTGCCCGCGAAGCTCACGGGTTCGTGCGGCCAGCGATAGGTGTGGAAGGATTGGCCGGCAAAGCTTTCGACGCCTGGGATGCGCGGCAAGGTATCGGCGGAAAGCGGGCCGAGTGCCGTGATCAGAAAGCGGCTCTTATGCTGCGCGCCGCTATCCAGCGTGACCTGCCAGCTACCGGAAGCCTCATTGAAATGCGCACTGACCACGCGGCTATTGAATTGGATGTGACGACGCAGATCGAACTTATCCGCCACATGCTGCAAATAACGCAGCGTTTCCGGTTGGGGTGCGAAATGTTCCGACCAGGACCATTCCTGCAGCAATTCATCCGAAAAGGAATAGCCATAGGTATAGCTTTCGGAATCAAACCGCGCGCCAGGGTAGCGGTTCCAATACCAAGTACCGCCCAAATCACTGCCGGTTTCAAAAACCTGCACCGAATAGCCGAGTTCCCGCAGGCGATAGAGTTGATAAAGGCCAGAAATCCCGGCGCCGATGATGATGACATCAGGCTCGGTCAAGGCCGGGCCGGTGTTTGCGGGCATAGGCCTACGCATTTCATTCATCGCTTCACTCCTTCCGGCTGCC
>CAIMVB010000411.1 GCA_903844785.1 uncultured Rhodospirillales bacterium
GACTTGGTCAGCATATCCACCGCGCGGCCGTAATCCGGCTTATCGGTGCCCTGCATGATACCCGGCTTTTCTTTGAACTGGCGGCGCACTTCTTCCACCACGCTCATTGCCGCACGGCCCACCGCTGTCATGGCCATGCCGCCAAACAGATACGGCAGCAAGCCACCAAACAGCAGACCAACCACCACGTATGGGCTGGAGAGCGAGAAGGTCAGCGTGCCAACACCCTGGAAATACGGATACTGCGCCGCATTCTGCACGAAGTAGTTCAGATCCTGCGTGTAAGCCGCGAACAGCACCAGCGCACCAAGACCGGCTGAACCAATGGCATAACCCTTGGTGACCGCCTTGGTCGTATTACCAACCGCATCCAGCGCATCGGTGGTCTGGCGGATTTCCTTGGGCAGGCCTGCCATTTCGGCAATACCACCCGCGTTATCCGTAACAGGACCGAAGGCGTCCAAGGCCACCACAAAGCCGGCCAGCGCCAGCATGGTCGTCACCGCAATGGCAATGCCGTAAAGCCCCGCCAACGCATAGGTGATCAGCACGCCCGCGATGATGATCAGCGCCGGCACCGCCGTGCTTTCCATCGAAACGGCCAGACCACGGATCACATTGGTGCCGTGGCCCGTGACCGAGCTTTCGGCAATCGCCTGCACCGGGCGGTAGCCCGTGCCGGTATAGTATTCCGTGATCCAAACAATCAGCCCGGTCACCGCAAGCCCGACCACGCCACAGAGGAACAGGTCGAAGGAGGTGAAGCTGGTGCCCGCCGCCGTCATCTTGTCAAAGCCAAAAACCAAATAGGTCAAGGGCAGCAACACAATCAGCGACAAAATGCCGGTGACGATGAAGCCGCGATACATGGCGCCCATGATGGAATTATTCGCCGGCAACTTCACAAAGTAAGTGCCGATGATGGAGGTCACCACGCAGACCGCACCGATGGCCAGCGGGAAGATCATGCCGCGCACCATATTGGCCGGATCAGTGAAGGCAATCGCCGCCAGCACCATGGTGGCGACCATGGTCACCGCATAGGTCTCAAACAAGTCAGCGGCCATACCGGCGCAGTCGCCAACATTGTCGCCGACATTGTCAGCGATGGTGGCGGGGTTGCGGGGGTCATCCTCAGGGATGCCGGCTTCCACCTTGCCCACCATGTCGCCGCCGACATCCGCACCCTTGGTGAAGATACCGCCGCCCAAGCGCGCGAAGATCGAAATCAACGAAGCGCCAAAGCCAAGCGCGACAAGCGCGTCGATCACCATGCGGCTATTGGGCGCATAACCGCCAAACACCGTCAGGATCAGGAAATAGACAGCAACGCCCAGCAGCGCGAGGCCAGCCACGAGCATCCCCGTGATAGCGCCCGATTTGAAGGCGACATCCAGCCCGGCGGCGAGCGATTGGATCGCGGCCTGCGCGGTACGGAGATTGGCGCGCACCGACACATTCATGCCGATAAAGCCCGCAACACCGGAAAGCACCGCGCCCAGCGCGAAGCCAATGGCGACGGCGAAACCAAGGCGCCAAGCCACCAGGGCGAAAAGCACCACGCCCACAATGGCGATGGTGCCATATTGCCGCTTCAGATAGGCGGAAGCGCCTTCCTGAATGGCGGTGGCAATTTCCTGCATCCGCGGCGTACCGGGATCGCGCGAAAGCACATCCTTGGCAGTGATCACACCATAGGCGATGGACAACGCCCCGAGCGCGATCACAAGGATCAGCGATAAGGTCAACAAAGCTTAGACTCCCCCTTCGTGGCGCGGAACGGGCCGCCGCGCACCGGCTGGAACCCGGCGCAGGGTATCCGCGCCGGACTTTTCACACTTTTCTTAGAAGGGGCGGGCGAGAGGCGCAACGGGGGAGGGGAGGGCCCCCAGGAAAACCTTGCTCACCAGCGCCGGATCAGGCCGTTTTCGCCCTTTCAATGGCTTCCTGGATCAACCGCCGGGCTTCCGCGGCATCACCCCAGCCGATGAATTTTACCCATTTTCCGGGCTCCAGATCCTTGTAGTGTTCAAAGAAATGCTGGATCTGCTCAATGGTGATGCGCGGCAGGTCGGTATGTTCCAGAACATGGACATAACGTTGTGTCAGCTTGGTTGAAGGCACGGCGATGATTTTTTCATCCCCACCGCCATCATCTTCCATTTTCATCACGCCAACTGGGCGCACGTTCAAAACGGCGCCAGGCACGATGGGGCGCGTATTGGCCACCAGCACGTCAATCGGGTCGCCATCTTCAGAAAGCGTGTGCGGCACAAAGCCGTAATTCCCAGGATAGCGCATGGGCGTGTGCAGGAAGCGGTCCACGAATAGCGTGCCGGCGGCCTTGTCCATCTCATACTTGATGGGCTCGCCGCCGATCGGGACTTCAATGATCACATTCACATCATTCGGCGGGTCTTTGCCGATGGGAATGGCATCTATGCGCATGGGGTCTCTCCAGGGGGCGGGGCGAGGTACCACTGCGGCAGCCCGGCCAAGGCCCTTCCGGGGCGGATATGACTGCGTCTCGCGGGATTGCAAGGATTTTTCCTGGCTTGCCAGCGCCGCGTCCCGCAAGCAGGCTTGCCCCATGAACCCGCCAGCCAACCCAAACCGCGCCGCTTTCGCCGCCGCCGCTGCCCGCCGCGCGCCGGAAGTGGTGGCGCTGACCCAGCGCCTGACCGCCATTGCCTCCCCCAACCCGCCGGGCGATGTGCGCGCCGCCGCGCGGGAAGCCGCCGACATGCTGCGCGCTTTGGCGCCTGGGGCCGAGATTTCACTGCATGAAACCGACCCGCAGGTGACCAATCTGGTCGCGCGCATGAAGGGCGCCGGGCCGGGCCGCTTGCTCGCGTATAACGGCCATCTCGACACCTACCCGGTGAACGAAGCCTTGCCCTGGACCGTGCCGCCGCTTGGCGGGCTTCTTCGCGATGGCCGGCTTTATGGGCGCGGTGTTGCGGATATGAAGGGCGGCATTGCCGCTTCCATGCTGGCCTTCGCCCTGCTGGCCGAATATCGCCATGCCTGGCGGGGGGAGGCGGTGCTGACGCTGGCTGGCGATGAGGAAAGCATGGGTCCTCTTGGCACCAAATGGCTTTTGGACACTGTGCCGGGCTTGGCGCAGGCGGAGGGTGTGATCATCGGCGATGCCGGCAGCCCGCGCGTGCTGCGCTTTGGCGAAAAGGGCTGTGTCTGGATCGAGAGCGATGCAACAGGCCTGGCTACACACGGTGCCCATGTGCATTTGGGCGACAACGCCATTGATCGGCTGCGCGCTGC
>CAIMVB010000412.1 GCA_903844785.1 uncultured Rhodospirillales bacterium
ATCCGCTGGAAAGCCTGGCATGGCGGGACCGCGCCACCATCAGCGTTTATGCGCGGAATCGCGATTATCATGATGTGGTCAAGAAACGCCTGAAGGCTTTGGCTCGCTGGATCGTGGCGCAATATGCGGATGCGGGCGTCAAGGTTTTCGTCGATACCGCGCCGGTGATGGAAAAACCCCTGGCACAACAGGCGGGTTTGGGCTGGCAGGGCAAGCATACGAATCTGGTTTCTCGCAGCCATGGTTCCTGGCTATTCCTGGGCGAGATTTACACTACTTTGGACCTGCGCCCGCACGTGAGTGAGGTTGATCATTGCGGTACTTGCACGCGCTGCCTTGATATCTGCCCAACGCGCGCCTTTCCCGCGCCTTATCTCTTGGATGCGCGGCGCTGCATTTCCTATCTGACGATCGAACATCACGGCCCGATCCCAGAGGAATTTCGCAAACCCATGGGCAATCGCATCTATGGCTGCGATGATTGTCTGGCGGTCTGCCCCTGGAATAAATTCGCCGGCGTGCATCAGGAACCCGCCTTTGCGCCGCGCGCCGAACTCACCGCGCCAAGGCTTGCCGCATTGGCGGCGCTCAATGATGCCGGGTTTCGCGCCATGTTTTCCGGCAGCCCCATCAAGCGCATCGGGCGCAATCGCTTCATCCGCAATGTGCTGATTGCCATCGGCAATTCTGCCACACCCAGCCTAAGGGAAAGCGCGCAAACGCTTTGTGCGGATACTGACCCCGTGGTGGCGGAAGCCGCTGCTTGGGCCGTAGCGCAATTGGATCAAACCGCATGACGCAAGAAAAAGCCCTGGTCCTTTTCAGCGGCGGGCAGGATTCCGCAACCTGCCTTGCCTGGGCGCTTGATCGCTTCGCGCAGGTGGAAACCATCGGTTTCGACTATGGCCAACGCCACCGGATCGAACTTGATTGCCGGGCAGCGCTGCGCGCCGCGCTGCTCCAAGCCCGTCCGGATTGGGCGGCGAAGCTCGGCCCGGATCATTTGATTGGGCTGCAGGCTTTGGGGCAGGTCTCCGATACCTCGCTCACCACTGATGCCGCCATTGCCTTCAATGCCGATGGCCTGCCCAATAGTTTTGTTCCCGGCCGCAACATCATTTTCCTGAGCTTCGCCGCCGCCATCGCCTATCGCCGCGGCATCAAGCATATTGTGGGCGGCATGTGTGAGACGGATTATTCCGGCTACCCCGATTGCCGGGATGATACGATCAAGGCTCTGCAAGTGGCGCTTAACCTGGGCATGGAGCGTCGCTTTGTCCTTGAAACGCCACTGATGTGGCTGGATAAGGCCGCCACCTGGCGTCTGGCCGAAAGCCTGGGCGGTGCCGCTTTGGTGGAAGCGCTGCTGGAACACACGCATAGCTGTTATTTGGGGGATCGCAGCCAGCGCCACGCTTGGGGCTATGGCTGCGGCACCTGCCCGGCCTGCGACTTGCGTGCCAAGGGCTGGGCGGCCTATGCAGCCTCAGAAACCCCATGAACATCTCCCCCCGCATTCAAGGATTCGCCTTCCTCATCGGCTTCGCGCTGTGCATTCCAGCAGCGAATTGGATGATCGGGAATCTCGGCAGCTTCTGCGTGCCCAATGGTCCCTGCCTGATCCCGGTGGCGCCCGGCATCATGGCGCCATCCGGTGTTTTGATGATTGGTCTTGCCTTGGTTCTCAGGGATTTGGTGCAGCGCCGGCTTGGCCTGATTTGGGCCTTCGCTGCCATTGCGGGGGGGGTGGTGCTTTCCGCGCTATTGGCGCCGCCCGCTTTGGTATTGGCCTCGGCTGCCGCTTTCCTGCTGAGTGAAACCGCTGACCTTGCCG
>CAIMVB010000413.1 GCA_903844785.1 uncultured Rhodospirillales bacterium
CATCGCCATTCTGATGGCGCTGCATGAGCGGGAAAAATCCGGCCAAGGGCAATATTGCGACATGACGCTGCATGATTGCGGCATGGCGCTGCTGCATCCCCATGCGGCGAATTACTTCCTGTCCGACAAGCGCCCCAAGGCCACGGGTAATCCTCATCCGAATTTGGTGCCCTATTCCAAATTCAAGACGAAAACCTGCGAGATTTTCATCGCTGCCGGCAATGACCCAGCCTTTCGGAAATTCTGCGAATTCCTGGGCATCCCCGATGTCGCGAAGGATGAACGCTTCGCCACCAATGGCGCGCGCGTGATCAATCGCGATGCGCTGACGGAGATTCTGGAAAAGCGTTTTTCCAGCGAAGACGGGCATGACCTGACGCGGCGCATGTTGGCGGTTGGCCTGCCCGCCGGGCCGGTGCTGCATGTTGATGAAGCCATGGCCGCGGACCATACCGCCTTCCGTGACATGGTCGCCGATATCGGTGATTTCCGCGCGCTGAATACGCCCATCAAACTTTCACGCACGCCAGGCGGCGCGCGCACGCGCCCGCCGCGCTTCAACCAGCATGGGCGGGAAGTGCTGCTGGCGCGTGGCTTTAGCGAAGCTGAGATCGCCGCACTGGAAGCCGATGGCGTGATTGTGGGCGCGCGGCGTAAGGCATAGATATCAGGCGGCGGCCGCGATTGTTGGCCGCTGCCCCGCCACGGTGGTGCGGACCATATGGCGCCGTTCCGTCGTGCTGGCGAAGGGTGTCGCGCGGTGCAGCACGGCGCGGTTGTCCCAAATCAGCAAATCGCCCGGCGTCCAGCGATGGCTATAGATGAAGCGATCTTCGGTGGCATGTGCCATCAGGCGATCAATCAGCGCGCGGCTTTCGGCTTCATTCATGCCGTCAATGCTGCGCGCATGGGCCCCCAGATATAACGCGGGGCCGTAAGGGTTTTCTTCCAGCACCACCGCTTGGCGCACGGGTGGATGCTGCGTCTTTTCCGCTTCCGTCACCAGCGCAGGATCAACGCGGGAGCGTGACCAGCCGAAATCATGCAGCGCCACCATACCGCGCAGCTTGGCCTGTTCCGCCGCATTAAGGGCTGCGAAGGCGCCGCGCATGAAGGCGAATTCCGTATTGCCGCCCGCGCTTGGAATCTGCCGTGCGGAGAGCAGCGATGCCCGCGCCGGGATGGGCTTGAAGGAGGAATCATGGTGCCAAATCCGATTGGCCTTATTATTCAGCACCTGCTTGTCACTCGGCGCCACAATCTCTCCGCCAGGGCCGAGATTGCTCAGCACAATCACGGCACTGCCAGCGCCAAGCGCGCCGGGACGCGTCATTTCCAAAGCCCCGAAACCCTGGCTGAAGGCGATTTGCGCCGCATCATCCAGGCGCTGGCCCGGCAGCACCAATACCGCATAGCGGTCCAGCGCATCACGCAGCGCCGCCATCACGGGCGCCGGCACTTCCCGCGCGGCGTCTATGCCTTCAATACGCGCGGCAAAAAGCGGTTGCAGGGGGGTGATGTTGAGCATGGCCGGTGCCTCCGGAGGGAAGGCTAGGCCGGAAGAACCCCCTCAGAAAAGCCCCTCAATCCGCCCTTCCCCATCCAGGCCGATCGTCTCCGCCGCCGGGCGGCGTGGCAGGCCAGGCATGGTCATGATGTCCCCGCAAACCGCGACGATAAAGCCAGCGCCGGCGGAAAGCCGCACTTCGCGCACCGGCAGCACATGATCCACCGGCGCGCCGAGCTTGGTCGGGTCCGCGCTGAAGGAATATTGCGTCTTGGCGATACAGACCGGCAGATGGCCGAAGCCGAGTTCCTCAAACCGCGCGAGCCGCTTTGCGACATCAGCCGGCAGCGCGATATCGCGGGCGCGATAAATCTGCTGCGCGATGGTGCGGATTTTATCGGCCAAAGGCATGGCATCCGGGTAAAGCGGCGCGAAGCGTGCGGATTTCGCCGCAATATGCGCTTGCACTGCACGCGCCAGACCAGCCGCCCCCTTCGCACCATCACCCCAATGGGTGCAGAGGATGGCTTCCGCCCCCGCCGCCTGGATCGCCGCCTGCACCGCGGCAATTTCCGCATCCGTGTCTGAGGTGAAGCGGTTCAGCGCCACCACCACCGGCAGGCCGAACTTGCCCATATTCTCGACATGGCGCGCGAGGTTGGAAATGCCGCGCGTCACCGCCGCCACATCTTCCCGCCCTAGGTCAGCCTTGGCGACCCCGCCATGCATCTTGAGCGCGCGGACGGTGGCCACCACCACGCAAACAGAAGGGTTCAACCCGGCCAGCCGGCATTTGATATCGAGGAATTTCTCGGCGCCCAGATCAGCGCCGAAACCCGCTTCCGTCACCACAACATCAGCAAGCTTCAGCCCAAGGCGGGTTGCCATAACGCTGTTGCAACCATGGGCGATATTCGCAAACGGCCCGCCATGCACCAGCGCCGGTGATCCTTCAATCGTCTGCACCAGATTGGGCGCGAAGGCGTCACGCAGCAGCGCCGCCATGGAACCATCCGCCTTCACATCCGCTGCGGTGATCTGCTTTCCATCCCGCGTTTGCCCCACCACCATGCGGCCCAGGCGCTGCTGCAAATCCGGCAAATCGCGGGCGAGGCAAAACACCGCCATGACTTCGGAAGCCACCGTGATGTCAAAGCCATCTTCCCGCGGGAAACCATTGGCGACACCGCCAAGGGAGGAATTGATGGCGCGCAAAGCACGGTCATTCATGTCTATCGCGCGGCGCCAGGAAATGCGGCGCGCATCCAGGCCAAGTTCATTGCCCCAATAGATGTGATTATCCAGCATGGCCGCCAGCAGATTATTGGCGCTGGTAATCGCGTGGAAATCGCCGGTGAAATGCAGATTGATGTCTTCCATCGGCAGCACCTGCGCATAGCCGCCGCCCGTCGCACCGCCCTTCACGCCAAAGCAGGGGCCGAGTGAGGGTTCACGGAGGCAGATCATGGTCCGTGTGCCCAGCGCATTCAGCGCATCGCCCAGCCCAACCGTGGTGGTGGTTTTGCCCTCACCGGCCGGGGTGGGGTTGATGCCCGTTACCAGCACCAAGGCACCATCCGGCTTGTCTGTCTGGGCGCGGATGAAATCCAGCCCGATCTTCGCCTTGTATTTGCCGTAGGGTTCCAGCGCATCGGCAGGAATGCCGGCCCGCGCGGCAATTTCCGCAATCGGCTTCAAGGTCGCGGCGCGCGCGATATCAAGATCAGTGGCCATCCCTGCCCCCCTTTGGCGAATGATCTTGCAACGCCACGCCGGGGGCAGGCTGTCAAGGGCTGGCCGGGGAAGGGCTAGGCCGCCGCCGGCAGGGCCTCAGCCAGGGCCTCACGGAAAACCGCAATGGCGCGCTGCATGTCTTCCGGTGTCAGCGCGCCAATCGCGCCAATGCGCATGGTGGGGGCTTCGGTATTCCAGAAATTGCTGATCAGCACACCGCGCGCCTTCAGCGCTTCCACATAGCGCGGGAAATCAAAGCGCGGATCGGCGGGTTGATGCACCGTGACGATGATCGGCCCCTGCTCCGCCTTGGTCACATAGGGCTTGATGCCCATGGCGACAAAGCCATCGTAAAGCGTATCCGCATTGGCGCGGTAGCGCGCATGGCGCGCCTTCTGCCCGCCTTCCTTGTCAAACAGGTCAAGCGCGACATCAAACGCGGCCAAGGCCTGCACCGGCGGCGTGAAGCGGAAGGAACCAAAGCCCGCACGTTCCGCATGGGCCAGCACATCGGCCAAATCAAAACACCAGGACCCCGCCTGCCCAGCCCGCGCCTTGATGCTATCAATCCGCGCCACCGCAAAGCCAATGCCCGGCATGCCTTCCAGGCATTTGCCCGAAGTGAACATCAGCGCATCGCATTCGGGGTGCTCGGCCAGGTTGAA
>CAIMVB010000414.1 GCA_903844785.1 uncultured Rhodospirillales bacterium
GAAATAGCGATTAAAGTCAACAAACACCCTAGCGCGCAAATTATTTATAGTGATGAAGATCATATCGACGGGAATGGCAAAAGGTCTCATCCGCACTTCAAGCCAGATTTCGATCCGGATCTTTTGTTAGGACAAAATATGGTAAGCCATCTCGGTGTCTATCGTCGGGAACTTCTTGTTTCGATTGGCGGATTCCGTAAAGGCTTCGAAGGCTCTCAAGATCATGATTTGATCTTACGCGCATCGGCGGCCTGTGACCCAGGCGCGATACGTCATATTCCGGCTGTGCTTTATCATTGGCGCCAGCAAGCGGGACCGCAATCTTTTTCTGAAAAAAATCTTGAAAAATGCGTTTTGGCATCGCGGAGAGCGGTAACGGAGCATTTGTGTGGGAAAGGCATCAATGCTTCCGTTACGCCCGCACTGCTTGCCCCTAATTTCAATCGTGTACATTTTCCGATTCCCGTACCCACGCCAAAGGTTTCGATTTTAATTCCGACACGCGACCGCGCTGATCTGCTTGATGCCTGCATTGATGGAATTTTGTATCGAACAAACTATTCGGACCTTGAAATTCTTGTCGCAGATAACGGAAGCGTTGAAGAAGCAACTTTCCGCTTATTCCGAAAATTGGGGAATCACACGAATGTAAGAATATTGGCGCTTCCCGGCCCCTTCAACTATTCACGCTTGAATAATCAGGCTGCGTTGGAAGCGACAGGGGAGATTATTCTTCTTCTCAACAATGATGTGGATGTCATCGGGCCGGAATGGCTTTCGGAAATGGTATCCCATGCCATCAGGCCAGAAGTAGGCGCTGTGGGCGCGAAACTTCTTTATAAGAACGATACTATCCAGCACGCTGGCGTGGTTTTGGGGATTGGTTGGCCCGGCGGTGTCGCCGGACATTTTGGTGTGGGTGCGCCGAGGGATGAACCTGGATTGTTTGGGAGCCTTGCGCTTTTGCGGAGTGTCTCCGCTGTAACGGGGGCCTGCCTCGCCGTACGACGTGAACTTTTCAGCGCAGTGGGTGGATTGGATGAGGAAAACTTGGCTGTCGCTTTTAATGACGTTGACTTCTGCCTGCGCCTGCGTGAGCGGGGATATCGCAATGTCTGGACACCATTTGCCGAACTCTATCATTACGAGTCCGTATCTCGGGGCGATGATTTGAGTGGGGAGAAACTTGCTCGTTTTCAGAAAGAAGTGGCTTATATGCGGCGGCGGTGGGGAAGTGCACTAGATGAGGACCCCTACTGGAACCCACATCTGTCGCTCAACAGTCCGGGTCAGGAAATTGCGAACCAGTCGAGGCGGTCAGTACCTTGGGAGGAATTCCTCATGGCGAAATCCACCTTTAGTTCATAATCATCGACAGCACTCAACAGTCCTTAATCAGGCAACTCTACTCCTGCAGAGCATAACGTTGGGATATGGCGTAATTCACGCGTTGGCGCCTCATCCACTCTTCAAGCGCTCCTAGCAACCACGCCTCCAAATCATTGCCGAAAGGGCTTCGCATAGACTGCATTCTATCGAAACATTTAATTTTTGATTTTTGATTTTTTATTTGCAATAATTATCTTTATGCTCTCTGCGTCTCTTTCCATCCTGTCTGATCGCATCCCACGCCAGCGGCGAATGGCTCACGGTCTTGCCACCCGCGAGCTAGCCCGCTTTTTGCGTCGGGTGGGGGAAGTTCTTTGGGAAACGGGTAGTGCCGCGCTACTGGATCGTTTCGCGCCCCAAAAGCCGGAAATCTTTGAAGCATCACCCGGGCTAGCCTCGCCTACTGCCAGCCTTGCCCTCTATCTTCATTGGTCGCCCGATGGCCGTATTTCGCGCATGGTGCGGCGCCAAATCAGGCTTTGGCGGGAAGCGGGGTTTGGCTGCGTTTTCATCACCAATGCCCACCCGCCCGCTGAAGATTGGGGGGCGATTGCAGAAGATTCTGTCCTGCGCATTCGCCGCGCCAATGTGGGGCGGGATTTTGGCGCCTGGCGGGATGCGGCGGCCATAGCCATCCAGCGCTTTGGTATGCCGCGCGAATTATTGCTCACGAATGATAGTGTGCTTGGCCCCTTCCTGCCCTTGCAACCGCTGGTCGATGCCTGGCGGTCAGGTGGGGATGGGTTCTTCGGTCTTACGGAAAGCCTGGGCGGGGGGGTGCATCTGCAATCCTATGCCCTGCTTGGCCGGGGGGAAAAGGCGGTGGCAGAAATGCTCAGCCACCTCAATGGCTTGAAGGATACGCGCAGCATATGGCTACTGATGCAGCAGGGGGAAATCGGCCTCACGCAGCGGATGCTCAAGGCCGGCGTGCCGTGCTGGGCGCTATTCGGGCAGGAAGGGCTGGCCGGGCTGGCCAATGCCGCCACGCGCGCACGCATCGCGCCGCGCTACGCAAGCGCCGAGGCATTCGCCCGCGTGCCCTTCAACCCGTGCCATCATTTATGGCGGGAATTGGTGGAAGGAATGGGCTTCCCCTATCTGAAAACAGAACTCATCCGCCAGAATCCCTGGAAACTGCCAGGCGTTGAAAACTGGCGGCAAGTGGTGCCGGCGGCGGAACTGCCCATTATTGAAGAACACCTAAGCCTGATGGGCCGCTGAAGCGGCGCTTCAGCCCATCACCCAATCGCGGAACAGCGCCAGATCAATATTACCCCCGCAGAGCACCACGCCAGCGCGCTTGCCGCGCATGGCATCGCGTTCCTGCAGCAGCGCGGCCAGCGGCGCGGCGCCCGCACCTTCGGCCAGATTATGCGTATCCTGCCAATAGGCGCGGATGGCGGCGGCCACTTCATCATCCGTCACGGTCACAATGCGCGCGGCACCCTTGCGGATAATCTCCAGAGCCGCCGCATCGGGCATACGCGTTGCCATGCCATCGGCGCGGGTATTGGCGGTTTCGGTGGTCACCACGCGCCCCGCCGCGAAGGAAAGCGCATAGGCCGGCGCTTCGGTGCTCTGCACGCCAATAATCTCGGTCTTCAGGCCCAAAAGGTCACGCGCCAGGATGCAGCCGCAAATGCCGGAACCAAGGCCAATCGGCACATAAAGCGCGGCCAAGGGGGGTGCGGCGCGCAGGAATTCAAGCGCGTAAGTCGCCACCCCCAACACCAGATCCCGCGCGAAGGATGGGGCGAATAACAGGCCCTCGGCCCCGGCAAGCCTTGCGGCTTCTGCGCGTGCCTCGTCAAAATCCTGGCCATATTCAATCAGCCGCGCGCCTTGCGCGCGCATGGCGGCGTTCTTTTCCGCGCTATTGCCGCGCGGCACCAGAATAGTGACCGGAATACCGTAACGCGCGCCGGCATAAGCCAGCGACTGGCCATGATTGCCGCGCGTGGCACTCACCACGCCTGCCACGTCAGGGTTTTCGCGCTTCAAACGCTCCATAAACACCAGGCCGCCGCGGATTTTGAAGGCGCCGGTCGGTGTGTGGTTTTCGTGCTTGACCCAAACCTCAGTGCCTATGCGCTGCGCCAGCAAAGGCCAGGCATATTGCGGCGTGGGCGGAAAGGCAGCGTGGACCAGCCGCGCTGCCTCCTCTAATTCAGCAAGCGTGAACATGCCACGCGCCGCGCAGAATCAGTTCCGCGTCAGTTGTATTTCGCCATCCGGCTGAGGTGACGAAAAGGCGCTATCCGCAAAGGCTTCTTCCCAAGAACCATCGGTGCTGGCCTTGGAATATTCGGTGGAACGGTTTTCGAAGAAATTCGCGTGTTCCACGGCGTTCAGCATTTCATCCAGCCAAGGCAGCGGGTTCTTTTCAATTTTATAGAGCGGCTCAAGCCCCAATTGCTGCAAGCGGCGATCCGCGATGAAGCGGATATATTGCTTGGTGAGCGAGGCATCCAGGCCCTGCACACCGCCCAATTCGAACGCCAGATCAATGAAGGCGTCTTCATGATCCACGATGGTGGCGCAAACCAGGTAAAGGTCGCGGCGGAATTCCTCGGTCCAGATTTCCGGGTTTTCCTGCACAAAGGTGCGGAATAGCCGGATCACGGAAAGGCAATGCAGCGTCTCATCGCGCACAGACCAGCTCACGATCTGGCCCATGCCCTTCATTTTGTTGAAGCGCGGGAAGTTCATGAGAATCGCGAAGGAAGCGAAAAGCTGCAAGCCTTCAGTGAAGGCACCAAAAGCGGCCAGCGTCTTCGCGATTTCGGTCTTATTCGCAACGCTGAAGCTGTGCATGTAATCGTACTTGTCCTTCATCTCCTTGTATTTGAGGAAGGCCGTGTATTCGATTTCGGGCATGCCGATGGTGTCAAGCAAATGGCTATAAGCCGCGATATGCACGGTTTCGATGTTTGAAAAGGCCGAGAGCATCATCAGCACTTCCGTCGGCTTAAACACCTGCGAATAGTGCTTCATATAGCAATTGTTTACCTCGACATCCGCCTGGGTGAAGAAGCGGAAGATCTGCGTCAGCAGATTGCGCTCCGACGGCGTGAGGTTCTTCTGCCAATCCTTCACATCATCCGCGAGCGGCACTTCTTCCGGCAGCCAATGGATGCGCTGTTGCTGCAACCAGGCTTCATAGGCCCAAGGGTAGCGGAAGGGTTTATAGACGGGGTTCGACGTCAAAAGATCAAACTTCACCGGCAATTCATCCCGCATCATGCCATCGGCCATTGTATCGAATCCCATCTTGTTTGGTTCGCGACGCTTTTACCACAATTGGTGGGTCGGGCAATCGCGAACCGCAAGATATTGTGCGGGGGCTTATTCGACGCGGATATTGGATTCGCGTGCGACCACCACATTTTCGGCCAATTCGCGGGCGATGCGCGCGGTGAAAGCGTCAGGCCCCTCACCCAAAATCACGCCGCCCTGGTCAATCAAGCGTTGGCGAATGGTGGCGTCGCGCAGCAGGCCCTGCACATCGCGCGTAATGCGCTCCACAATATCGCGCGCAAGGCCGCGGGGCGCGATGAAGCCATACCAGGGGCTGGTATCGGGAATGCCCATGCCAAGCTCATCCAAGGTTGGCACATCGGGCAGCACCGGCACCCGCTCTGGCCCACCAATCGCGAGTGGGCGGAGCTTGCCATCGCGCGCCAGAGCGATAGCGCCGGACAGCGTGCTGAAGGTACCAGGAACCCGCCCGCCGATCACATCCTGAAGGGCTGGCACTGCGCCACGATAGGGAACATGAGTCAGATCAAGATTCATTTTCTTGCGGAACATCTCAAGCGCGAAATGCCCGGAGGAGCCAACGCCCGAGGAGGCAAAGGCCATGCCCGGTTCCCGCCGCGCTGCCGCCACCAAATCCTGCGCCGTGCGATAGGGCTGTCCCATCCCGGTGAAAAGCACGGTAGGCGAGGCGTAAATATTCACGATCGGTGTGAAATCATTGATGGTGTCATAAGGCAGGCGCGGATGGACTGCCGCATTGCTGGCATGGGTGCTGGCCGCGAGGAAAATCGTATAGCCATCGGGCGCCGACCGCGCGACCCCTTCAGACGCGATCACCTGGCTGGCACCGGGACGATTTTCAATGACAACGGGCTGTCCCCAAAGCCGTTGCAGCGGTTCTTGCAAAAGGCGCCCCGGAAAATCCGTGGGGCCACCCGCGGGATAGCCAATGATCATCCTGACCGGACGATCTGGCCAATTACTCGCTTGCGCTTTGGCTTGGGTGATCAAGCCGCTGGCCATCCCGGCAGCCAGCATGCTGCGACGTGTGAACATTACCTGCTTCCTCCCCTGCCCTATTCCGGGCTTACCGCCCCCAAGGCTGGGGGCGGGGTAGGCGCAGATTAGCCCAGCTTTATTGGCAGGCCAAACATTCTTCGTAATTATTGTTGGTCACCGGCACTGGCGCCGCCACTAGCGGCAATTGCGCCTGATCATTGGCCGGTGCCCCCACGCCCAGTGCCGCCTGCGGTGCCACTTTTTCACTGATCGCATCCGCGCGCTGGATCGAAAGGCTGCGGCAGTAATAAAGTGACTTCACGCCCTTCTTCCAGGCCGTGAAGTGAATCTGATGCAGATCCCGCTTATGCACATTGGCGGGCAGGAACAGATTCACCGATTGTGACTGGCAGATATAGGGCGTGCGGTCGGCGGCATGTTCCACGACCCAGCGCTGATCCAATTCAAACGCTGTCTTGAAGGTGGCTTTTTCCTGTTCGGTCAGGAAATC